>DREN01000368.1 GCA_011051075.1 Deltaproteobacteria bacterium
AAACGTGGCCGAGGAGGTCTACGCCAACATGGAGCGCCTTTCAAAGCGGTTTCCAGAGGGGCTGAAGTACGCCATCAGCTACGATACAACCCTCTTTGTCAGGGAGTCCATCAAAGAGGTGGTAATGACACTCGGGGAGGCCATGATCCTTGTGTTCATGGTGGTCTATATCTTCCTTCAGAACTGGCGGGCCACCATGATCCCGGCCATCGCCATCCCCGTATCCCTGATAGGGACCTTTGCCGTTCTCAAGGCCTTTGGTTTTTCAATCAACACCCTGACCCTGTTCGGCCTGGTCCTGGCCATCGGGATCGTGGTGGACGATGCCATCATAGTGGTTGAAAACGTGTCCCGCTGTATCGATGAGAAGGGGATGGAGCCCAAGGAGGCCACCAAGGAGGCCATGCGTGAGGTGACAGGCCCCATTGTTGCCACGACCCTGGTGCTAATGGCCGTTTTCGTCCCGGTGGCCTTCATGCCCGGCATTACAGGACAGCTCTACCGGCAGTTTGCCCTGACAATCGCCTTTTCCGTGGGCATCTCGGCCATCAACGCCCTGACCCTTAGCCCGGCACTGTGCGCTGCACTGCTCAGGAAGGCCCCGGAGAAACAGAACTGGTTTTTTCGGAAGTTCAACCAGGCCTTTGAATGGACCAGAAACCAGTACCTGAAGGGTGCCAGGTGGTTCATCAGGGCCTGGGTGGTGGTGCTCCTGGTCTTTTTAGGGATGGTCGGCGCCACCTACTACATGTTCAAGATCGTTCCCACCGGGTTCGTACCCACCGAGGACCAGGGATATTTCATGGTGATGATCCAGTCTCCTGAAGGGGCCTCTCTTTACCGTACCGGCAAGGTGTGCACCAGGGTGGAAAAGGCCCTTGAAGATACGCCAGGAGTTAAAGACGTTGTCATGATCGGGGGGTATAACCTCCTCAATTCGGCCATGGACCCATCGTCGGCTGCCGCCTTTGTCATGCTCAATCCCTGGGACGAACGAAGAACCCCGGAGCTCAGCCTTAACGGCATCATGGGGGCCCTGATGGCCCGGGTCGGGGATATCAACGAGGCCGTGATCATCCCCTTTCCCCCGCCCCCCATTCAGGGCCTAAGCACCACAGGCGGGTTTGAATTCGAGCTCCAGGACCTGACCGGCGGAAGCCTGATCGATCTGCGCGCCATGGCGGAGAGACTCATGGAGGCGGGCCGCCGTAAGCCGGCCCTTACACCTCTTAGCACCACCTTTGAGGTGAACTACCCCCAGTTCTACGTGGACCTGGACAGGACCAAGGCCAAGAGCCTTCAGGTGTCCATATCCGATGTCTTCACCACGCTCCAGACCTTTCTTGGATCCATATACGTCAATGACTTCAACAAGTTCGGCCGGATTTACCGGGTATTCATACAGGCGGAGGACACCTTCCGGGCCAAGAGGGAGGATATTGCCAAGCTGTACGTACGGGCCCGCGACGGCTCCATGGTGCCGCTCAGCGCCCTGGTAACGGTCAAACAGATCCGCGGGGTGCAGAGCATCAAACATTACAACCTGTTTCGTACGGTCTCCCTTTACGGCGCCAATAACCCTGGGTACAGCAGCGGGGACGCCATATCAGCCATGGAGGCCCTGGCCGCAAAGGAACTGCCAAACCAGTACGGATATGAGTGGACCGGAACGGCCTATCAGGAGATAGAGGCCGGGGGCCTGGCCCCCTACATCTTTTCCCTGGCACTGGTATTCGTGTTCCTGTTCTTAGCGGCCCAGTACGAGAGCTGGGTCATGCCGCTCATGGTAATGCTCGCCGTGCCCCTGGCCATGCTTGGGGCCCTCCTGGCCCAGCACCTGCGGGGCATAGTGAACGACGTTTACTGTCAGATAGGCCTGGTGATGCTCATAGGTCTGGCCAGCAAGAACGCCATTCTTATCGTGGAGTTTGCCCGCGAGCTGCGTAACCAAGGCATGAGCATAAAGGATGCCGCAATCCAGGCCTCCAGGGAGCGGTTGAGGCCCATCCTCATGACAGCCTTTGCCTTTATCCTTGGGGTGGTGCCCATGGTGGTGGCCACTGGGGCGGGCGCGGCCAGCAGGCATTCCCTGGGCACCGCCGTATTCGGCGGCATGCTGGCATCCACCCTCCTGAGCCTGATGCTGGTCCCGGTACTCTACGTGGTTCTTCAGAGGCTCAGGGAATGGGGCTCCAGGGGCAGGTCCGGAGAAGATATTTCAGGGGATTTGAGAGAACAGCCGGACAGGGGATAGACTCCTGTCCATTTAAGAAGGGGGGTAATTCCATGAAAAATATGAACCGGTTTTTTTGCCGGGCATGCCTTTTCGGGGTCCTGTTTTTCCTTGGAGGCTGCCTGGAGAACTACGGGACGATCAGGGTTGCATCGGGCAAGTGGGGGACCACCATCAAGGAGATAGAGGAGAACTGGCAGGAATACGACATATACTACGCAGGTCTATCATACAAGAGCCCCTCTGCCATCATGTTCGATCCCAAGCGGGACGGCAGAAGGCTCATAGGGGTCAAATGGATGCCTGTCACAGACCGCTCTGTCACGGTGGATATCATCGAATGGCTGGATTCCTATGTGAACTACCCTCCGACCCTGTGGAAGATACTGGGGCCTGAGGGAAAATTCTTCGGTTATATATATACATCCGCCATGGAGCAGGTTGTGATAGAACGAATCGACCCCAACACCCTGAAGATTGAAAATATCCCCCTGCCGCCCATTGACTACGGTGGAGGGATCGGCCGTCAAGGGTGAAAGGCCCCCTGATTTCTCATATGATTCCGGTAATCGTCATAGTGGGCAGGCCCAACGTGGGCAAATCCACCCTGTTCAACCGCCTTTCCAGGTCCAGGACCGCCCTGGTAGATGACCGCCCCGGCATCACCCGGGACAGGCTCTACGCCAAAATAGCCCACGACGGGATTACCGCCGGTCTCGTGGATACCGGGGGTTTTGAGGACCTGGATCAGGACCCCCTGCTGAAGGAGGTGAGGGAACAGGTAAAGAAGGCCGTTTTGGAATCGGACAGGGTAATCTTCATGGCGGACGGCAGGGAAGGGATAATGCCCGGCGATGAAGAGATGGCCCGGATCCTGCGAAAGAGCCGTAAGGAGGTCTTTCTGGCGGTAAACAAGATCGACGGTCCTGAGCATGACCACCTGGCCCATGATTTCTACAAATTAGGCTTCGAACATCCCTGGCCCATTTCAGCTGCCCACGGCTACGGGGTAAAGGCCTTCATGGCCCGGGTGTTTGCCGGCCTCCCCGGATCTGAAGCTGAAGGGGACGATCCCAACCAGATTAGGGTTGCCGTCCTTGGGAGGCCCAACGCAGGCAAGTCCTCCCTGATCAACAGGATACTGAAGCAAGACCGCCTTGTTGTGAGCGAACTCCCCGGGACCACCCGTGACACGGTTGACACCCTCTTCCGCCACCAGGGGAGGGAATACCTGCTCATAGATACGGCCGGGCTGAGGAGAAGGGGAAGGGTCACGGAAAAGATAGACAAGTTCTCAATGATCAAGGCCGTCCAGAGCCTGGACCGGTGCCATGTGGCCCTGATCCTCCTGGATGCCGCAGAAGGGATATCAGACCAGGACGCCCGCATATGCGGGTATGCCTTTGACAGGGGAAGGGGAGTGGTCCTGGTGGTGAACAAGTGGGACCTGATCAAGGGGGATGACCGGAAAAGGCGCCTTCTTGACCTTGCCATTGAGAGACAGTTGAAGTTCATGGCCTTCTCTCCCAGGATAAACGTATCCGCGCTCACGGGTGAAAGGGTGATGAAGCTCTTTGGAAAGATAGACACGGTTTACGATCAGTTCTCAAAGAGGATCGCCACCGGGGCCATCAACAGGTGGATCCAGAGGGTTGTGGAAAGACATCCGCCCCCGCGTGTGGGAAGGGGGAGGCTCAAGTTTTTTTACGCCACCCAGACCAGGACCAGGCCCCCGACCTCTGTGGTGTTTGTCAACCGGCCCAGGATGATCTACTTCTCCTACGAACGCTTT
>DREN01000233.1 GCA_011051075.1 Deltaproteobacteria bacterium
CTCTTTTCCAAAGGACGCAAAACCCTATCTCATTTTATAGGGACGGCAGCATGCGCTTGAAATAAGCTACGGGAAAGCCCCAGGAGAGAGTCTCGGTTGGAGCCTGTACGGGTCCCTGCCTGCTCCGAAGCTGTAATCCGACTAAGGGGGCGTTCCATGTCGTGTGGAGTATTTTGTTGCGTCCTTTGGAAAAGAGGCCCCCACGGACTCAAGGTAACCGCACAGGTAGAAAAAATTCCGGCCAGATTCTAATCTCAGGCTCATGGACCAGGTTCGACAGGTCCTGCGGTATCACCACTACGCCTATCGCACCGAACAAAGCTATTGCGATTGGATCATGCGCTACATACGCTACCATGGGGGCAAGGCCCATCCCCGGAGTATGGGGAAAAGGGAGATTGAGGCCTTCCTGTCCCATTTGGCAGTTCAACAAGATGTCGCGGCCTCCACCCAGCGTCAGGCCCTCAACGCAATCGTTTTCCTTTACAAAAGAGTGCTCCATATTCCCGTTGACGGAAAACTCGAGCCTGTCCGTGCGAAAAGGGGGCTACGTCCTCCGGTCGTCATGTCGCAAAGGGAGGTCGCCGATGTTTTGGGGCATATGCAAGGCCCCCATCTGCTTATGGCAAAACTCCTGTATGGCAGCGGTCTGCGGTTAATGGAATGTATCCGGTTGCGCGTTCGCGATCTTGACTTTGAACGTAAGCTTATTTACGTTCGAGCCGCCAAGGGCGGTAAGGACCGGACCACCCTCTTCCCGGAATCCCTTCATCCCCCCTTGAAAAGTCAGGTCCAAACGGTTAAGAAACTTCACGATCAGGACATATTAGATGGGTATGGGGAGGTCTATGTCCCGGGTGCACTTTCCCGCAAATACCCCGCTGCCTCCAAATCGTTTGGCTGGCAATACCTGTTCCCCTCAAAAAGAGGGAGCGTGGTCCCCCGCTCAGGTAAGACGAGACGCCATCATGTGCTTGAATCGGGGCTCCAAAAGGCAGTAAGGGCGGCGGTAGATAAGGCGGGAATCACAAAACCTGTCGGCTGCCGTACCTTTCGCCATTGTTTTGCCACCCACCTGCTCGAAAACGGGGTTAACATCCGGGTCGTTCAGGAACTGATGGGTCATGCCCATGTGAGGACCACCGAGATCTATACCCACGTAATGGAAAAGGACATTTCCGTGGTCCGAAGTCCCCTGGATGGGCTTGAAGGTTGAAATCTATGGATTTCTAACGAACGTCTTACTCTCAACAGAAATACCATCTCCTGCTGGGAGAGGGAGAGGCAGTATTAAGGGATGAAAAGAATCAATACAGTGCTTGCGATCGCCATACTTCTTGTCAGCCTCATATCTTCAGGCTGGAGCGGAGACTGGGACAGGCTCAGGAGGGAGGCGGAGGAGATAAAGACCATCCAGGCGGATTTTGTACAGGAAAAGCACCTGGAGATCCTTTCAAGGCCCCTTGTCTCAAGGGGGCTTTTCCGGTACAGGGCCCCGGGATCACTCAGATGGGAGTATACCTCTCCCATCAAGAACATCCTCATCATGCACGAGGGATGGGTGAGCCGGTACACCTGGGTAAAGGAGGGGTTCAGAAAGGACTCAGGCCTCGGTCTCCAGGCCATGCAGGTTGTCATGGAGGAGATGGGGATGTGGATGGGAGGGCGTTTTACCGACAACCCCGCCTTCACCGCCTCCCTTGGGCCGGGCAGAAAGATCGTACTTACCCCCGGGAAAAAGGCCCTTTCCTCCATCATCCATAAGATCGAGCTTATCCTTTCAGACCGGCCCGGGGTAATCGAATCGGTCATGATATACGAGGGCGAGAGGTCCTTTACAAGGATCGTGTTTCAAAACGTGAAGGTCAACGGGAAGATAGAAGATAAGGTGTTCCAGTTTTGACCGTGGCCCGTGAAAGCGAAAAGGGAATATTTTTCCCGGGGAAAAAGAGACTTGCGGCGCTGTTTGTCCCAGTCCTGTTCTTGGTCGTTTCATGCACTGCCCTCCCCGAGCTAAAGCCCGTGGATCGATCCCTTGTCTCCGGTTTCAAAAAGGAGTGTGGGCTGCCCTTCCCGGAAGGCCCCTATCAGTTGGTCCATTCCATAGAGGCGATAATGCCGGGGGGGCGGGGTGCCTCTCTCATAGGAATAACAGATCTCTCCCCCCCTTTGCGGACCATCCACTGCGTCATCCTGTCCATCGAGGGACTGGTGCTCTTTGACGGTATCTCAAGGAAGGGAGAGGTTTCTATCAGGAGGGGCATCAGGCCGTTTGACTCCAGGGAGTTCGCAAGGGGTCTCATGAACGACATCGGGTTTGTGTTCTTTCCGCCGGAAGGAGACCTGAGCGACGCCGGTGTTTTGCGTAACAGCTCCCGCGTGTGCCGGTACAGGAAGGATGCCATAACCGTTGTTGACGTAATAACCGACCCTGATGGTAACTGGGAAATACGCCAGTACAGGAACGGCAGTCTGAGCAGATCCGCCAGGGCCCTTTTCAACGGGCTGGTCCCCGACGGATCGGAAAAGACCTTTCCCGGCATGATAGAGCTCACCGTGCATAAGGCCCCCGGCTACACCCTGACCCTGAGACTCATCCGGGCAGAGCCTCTCAACCCCGAACCTTTGAACCCATAAAGTGACACCATGAAATTCAGACTTATCTACCCGAAGTGGCCTAAGCTTCAAAGGCAGACCGAGTTTCACCTGCCCCCTCACGGCCCAGTGGTCTTTGCCGCCTCCCTGCCCGATTATGTGGACGTGGAGTTTATAGACGAGAATCTGGAGCTCCTCGATTTTGACGACCCGGTGGATTTTGTGGGCATATCCATGATGCTGACCGTACAGGTGCGAAGGGGTTGGGAGATCGCCGACGCCTACAGAAAGAGGGGCGTCAAGGTGATCTTCGGCGGGATCGCCACCATGCTTCACGCCGGGGAGACCCTGGATCATGCAGATTGCGTATTCCTGGGGGAGTCAGAGGGGAGGATGGAGGAGGTCTTTTCCGATTTCAGGGCGGGGAGGTTGAAGAAGGTCTACAACTACCTGGATGAGAGGCCGCCCATTGAGCTGGTGGGGACCGCTCGCAGGGAGATCCTGAACAGGGATCTTTACTACTACCGCGGCGTTCAGATGGTGGATCTTGTGCATGCCTCAAGGGGGTGTCGGTTCCACTGTTACCCCTGCGCCGTGGCATACCTTGGAGGGAGGGAGTTCAGGCCACGGCCCATTGACAGGGCCATAGAGGAGATGGAGAGCATAGACAACAACAGACTCTTCATAGTGGACAACTCCCTGGCCCAGGACACAGAATGGGAGATGGACCTGTTCCGGGAGATGATCCCCCTTAAGAAGAAATGGTGCAGCCACCCCATTGAAGACAGACCAGAGGTCCTTGAGCTGGCGGCCCGGGCAGGGGCCTGGTATGTGTATCAGGCGGTCTTTGACACCTCCGACTACATAAGGGAGAGGATCAGGCGCTACCACGATCACGGAATAGGGGTGGAGGGGACCGTACTCCTGGGCCTTGACAACCACACCGAGGATTATATCAAGAGGCTCATCGATTTTCTCATGGAGATCGGGCTGGAGCTGGCCGAGTTCACTGTGCTCACGCCCTTCCTCCACACAAAGGCCTTTGACGACCTCATGGGACAGAAGAGGATCTTCTCATTTGACTGGAACCACTACTCGGCCGACAGAGTGGTATATTATCCGAAGCATATGTCCCCTGAGAGGCTGGAGGAACTCTTCTACCACGCCTGGGACACCTTCTACAAGGATGAGCCCCAGGAGTTCAAGATGTTCAAGCTCCTCCAGCAGGTTGCAAGGAGGGAAAGGGAGGACAACACGTACAGGCCAAGGAGGAGGGATCTGGCTTCACAGGCCTTTGGCAGAGAGGCGCGGAAGGTCTCCGGATGAGAGATGCCGCCTCCTCAGGCCCCCCTTCTGAAGTACTCCCTAACCCGTGTAAGGGAGACCTCAACCCCCTTTTCAAGAA
>DREN01000124.1 GCA_011051075.1 Deltaproteobacteria bacterium
CCGGTAAGCTCGTACTCGTAAAGATGGGCGTCCACCCACACCCTTGAAAGATCGGCGATGCGGAAAACCGTGGTGCCTGTCTTGATGTAGGAGCCCTCTTCGGCCCTTCTCTCAATCACATATCCGGTGAGCGGCGAGCGGATCATAAGGGTCTTCTTGACCTTGCCCGATCTTTCAATGGCCCTGATTTCATCCTCCGGCACGTCAAAATACTCAAGCCTTCTCCTGGAGGAACTCAGAAGGGCACCTCCCGCACCCGCGCCCATCCGCTTCAAGGCCCTGTAAGCCACCAGGTATTCCTCCTGGGCCGCTACAAGGTCGGGGGCGTAGATCTCGAAAAGGGGCTCTCCCTCCTTTACGTGCTTTCCCGTGAAGTCCACGAAAAGCCTCTCTATCCACCCGCTGAACTTGAGGTTTACCTGGGCAGTGAGTGTCTCATCCGGGGTTATGTGGCCGTAGGTGCGGATGGTGTGTACGAGGGGGCCCTTCTTGACCGTTCCAAGCCTGATCCCCATGTTCTGCTGCGTTACAGGATCGATCTTCACCGCCTCCTGGCCCGTCACCTCGTCCTCGTACACGGGTACCAGGTCCATGCCCATGGAGCTCTTTCCCGGTTTATCGTAGATCTCAGTTGGGTTCATGGGCGCGCGCCAGTAAAGGATCTTCCCCTTTTTCCTGTCAGGGGATGCCATCTCTCCCGAAGCCTGAACATGGGCCGCGTCCGTGCCCTTTTCCATTGTGACATCGGTTTTCCGCAGGATCCCGGGAAGGCCCCAGAAATAGGCGGCTCCTCCGGCAACGAGGAGCGTGATCACAGCGGTCAGGAAAACGACCAGCACCGTTGAACCGGTTCTACCGGTCTTCCCCACTCCTTTCATCTTGGGTCCTCCTGGTCAGGGTTAAGCTCAACGCCCACCACCTTCTCCAACCGTGCCCGGGCCGTGCCAAGGGCGCTCATTTCTCGCTGTGCGGCCAGGCTTGTATTGAGCCAAGACACGTAGGAAGAGATAACGTCCGCGAAGGAAACGTTTCCCGCCTCGTACCCCTGGGTGGATACATCGAGTGCTGCCCTTGAGAGTTTCAGGATGGAGGTCCGGTAAAGGGCCTCCTCCCGTTTTGCCAGGTCCAGGCGGAACCAGGCCTCCCTGACGAGGGTGCTGGTGGCGGCCTCTTCCTGTTCCAGTTTTCTCCTCAGGGCCTCCAGCTCCTGCCGGGTCTGTCTAAGATAGGCGTCTTCAATACCGTACCATTGGCTGACGGGCAGCCCGTATCCGGTGGAGGCCACGGTAGATGTGGAAAAGGCCTCCTTAACGGCCAAAGAGCCCGCCTGGTTTACTGCCTCATCCTCATAAAAGGAGAGCCCCAGGGTGTACTGGGGAAGGATCATGGTCTCTGCCATCTCAATGAGCCTCTCCATTTTACCCACGCGGGCACGAAGGCGCCTCAGTTCCTGTCTACGCTCACGGGCCAAAGGGTAAAGGAGGTCAAGGGGCGGAACGGTCCTTAAGGGTTCCCGGTCTTTGGGGATGCCTATACTGGTCTGAGGAGGGAGATTGAGGAGCTCAAGGATCTTTGACACTACGTTCTGTTCCTTCTCGATCAGGGTATCCAGCTCTTCCTCGAGAATTTCACGCTGGATCTGGACCTTGATCACGTCCTGATAGCTCGCCCTCCCGGTCCTGTACCGGGCGGACGCCACACGCTCCAGGTGTCTGAAGAGTCCGATGGTCTCCCTGGCGATCTTCTCCGCCTTTCGGACAAACAGGAAATCCCAGTAGGCCACCCTGGCCTCTGTGACAGCGTCCCTTTTGGCGATCTCCAGATCTTCCATCTTCACCCTGATCTCCTGGCCCGCGATCTCTCCCTTCAGGGACAGGACGCCTGGGAAGGGAAATTTCGTCTTCATTGGCTCTTTGCCCCTTGAAGGTCCCACCCCTGTCATCAGCCCTTCGGTGAACGCCGTGTACTCACGCAGGATATCATCCAGGGCCATGACCTGGCTGTACGTATCCACAGCCGCCCGGGCCCTGTTTTCTTGGGCCTTTACCCCTGGGTTCCTGAGCAGGGTGAGGGTCTCCAGGGTTTCGAGGGAGAACCGTCCGGAGAGCGCGGTTGCAGCGGCGGAGGGGTCCAGCTCTGCCGACCCGAGCGATTCAAGAAGGTGTGCAGGCGGGGTGAAAAAGCTCTCCCCTCTCTTAGGCGTCTTCAGGGCCTTCTCCCACCTGGCCTCGGCCGCCCTGAGCGCCTTTTTCTCTTCAGCAAACCCATCTCCTTCACCGCTTGGTACCCGCGCCCTTTGCCGGTCCTGGGAGGCCTGAAGGTACGCGGGGGGCCTGTACTCCTCTATCTCCCTGTTCATCCGGGGAAAATCGGGCGCGCAGCCTCCGAATGAGACCAGAATTACAAGGCCGAATGGAAACAGGTATCTTCGGATCATTTGATTTCTCCCGTTGCCTTTTTCCCCTCAGGGCCAGGGGAGCCTGTAATGCTCTGGCCCACCACCTGCTCCAGCCGGGCCAGGTACTTGCCGTAATCGGCCCTGGCCCTTGCCAGAGAGAGCTGGAAGTTGTAGTAGACCGCCTGGGTTTCCACAAAATCGGAAAAACTGGACTGGCCTTCCCTGTACCAGGTCTCCGCGATCTCCATGGACCTGGCCGCCTGGGGCAGAAGGTCTTTCCGGTAGAGATCAATGAGTCTTAGGGAGTTTTGAAGGCGGAAGTAGAGCTGGTGAACCCTGGTCCTGGTATCGTTTACAGAGGCGGTCTGGACCGCCCTGGCCCTCCGCTTCTCCGCCCTGGCCTGATCCAGCCTTCCCCTGTTCTTTTCAAACCACAGGGGGATGGTAATACCCACCTGGACCCCTATGGAGTCTCTTCCCGAATCGTCCGGTCTCACAGGTATGTCAGGGTCCCCTACCCCGGTGTAGATCACTCCTAACTTGAAGTCCGGCAGGTTCTCGTACCAGGCAAGGTCCTCAAGGGCCCCTGCCTTTTCCACCAGGGCCCTGGCAATGCGGACCTCATCCTGGTTGGTCTCGGCCAGCCTGTAAAGGGTCTCGAGATCAGAAACCACCGGTCTTACGGGCTCAGGCACAAGCCTCCCGATGCGGGACTCAGGGGGGCGGTTCAGCAGGCCGTTCAACCGGGTCTTTTCGGTAAGTTCCAGATCGTCAAGGAGGATCCTGTCGTAATTAAGCTGCCCCAACTGGGACTGGGCCTTGACCATATCCATGAGGGCGGCCCGGTCCCTGGCGTAGGCGGTTTCCCCCACCTTTCGCAGGTGCTCAAGCAGCGTCAGGTTGTGGTCCGCCACCTGCCTTGCGGTCCGGATGTACAGGAGTTCATGAAAGGATTCACGTACAGAGGCGATAACGCCCTTCACGGCCCGGTCTAACTTTATATGCGCGACCCTGGCCTCGGCCTCCACCACCCTGCCGGCGCGGGTCAGCTTGCCGGGGAATGGGATTCTCTGATTGAGAGCGGCGCTCCAGTCCAGGGGCCCCAGCCTGCTTTCTATGGGTTCGGGGTAGTAGGTAAGGTTCAGCTCCGGGTCCGGATACCCGGTGGCGATGCGATAATCCTCAACCACCGCCTTCCAACCCTCACGGGCAGCCTCAATGGAGGGATTGGCGCGGTACGCGTACGATATGAGGTCTCCGACGGTGACCGCTCCGGTCAGGCTGGGATCGGTCTCGCTGCCAAAGACAGGCGGAGAAAATCCCTGGCCCAGAAAGCCACTCAGCAGAACAAAGACAACAAACCGGACAGCCTTCATAAATCATCCCCCAGTCCTACCTGAAAAAACTGAATTCTTCTGTCAGGTTTTGCTTATACATCATTTTCAAGGGTTTTGCAAAATTCAGACCGATTCCTGTGAGTAGAGGGACGTACTTCACATTTCCATATTCTGCTTGCGAAGTCTACTTGACCATGATAGAAGTCTTTCATGCCGAGACAAGCAAGACTAGATGCCCAAGGGGCGCTGCAC
>DREN01000065.1 GCA_011051075.1 Deltaproteobacteria bacterium
ATGGTGCAGCGCCCCTGGGGCATCCAGTCTTGCTTGTCTCGGCATGAAAGACTTCTATTATGGTCAAGTAGACTTCGCAAGCAGAATATGGAAATGTGAAGTACGTCCCTCTTCTCTCTTCTCCCGAAAAGGAATACATTTCCTTGGAGCTATTCTGACCGGCGCCGAATTTTTGAAGAAGACCCTTTGCTCGAGAACCCGGCAGGGGTCTCATCTATGGGGCTCAGGCTTGTGCGCCTCCTCAGATGTAAAGGCCAAGGGAATCTCTATTATGAACCTCTCTTGATCGCATATTCCTTTCAGTGCAAACCCCCTGCGCCTCCGCTTGTTGTCACCATAACTCATCACCCATCACTCCTGTGCCTGGGCTTCCCTCTTTTCACCCGGCCCCACGCACCTGTTCTGGGTTTGAGGCACCGGGGAATCATCCTTCAAGGGGATCGGACAGCAGCTCTATAAGGTCCTCCCTTGAAAAACCTTTTAATACCTCCGGGTCACTCTCCCTTACAACGCTGTCCATGAGGTCCCGCTTTTTCCTTATGATGGCGGATATCTTCTCCTCCAAGGTGCCGGCGGTTACCAGCTTGAACACCTGCACGCCCCGCCTCTGGCCGATCCTGTGGACCCTGTCCGTGGCCTGATCCTCCCTGGCCGCGTTCCACCACCTGTCGTAATGGATAACCACCGACGCGGCCACCAGATCGATGCCCACGCCCCCGGCCCTGAGGCTTCCGAGATACACCCTGCACTCGGGATCATCGTTGAACCTGGATATTATGTCTCCCCTGTTCCGGCTCCTGCCTGTCAGGGTGACGAAACCCATCCCCTGCTTCTGCAGAAAGGTCTCCATGATCCTGATCATTCCTATAAACTGGCTGTAGACAACCACCTTCTGTTCGCTGTCCAGGACCTCTGCCAATATCTCCGTGAACAGATCCCACTTGCCCGATTCATACATGGCGTAGTCGTCCACCCTTCCTTTTATCATTCCCGGATGGTTGCATATCTGCTTGAGCAGGTTGAGCAGGGCAAAGATATGCATGTAGGGGACCTTTTCATCCGGGTTCTCCAGGGCATGAATCAGCCCGCGGCCCCTTGATTCGATGGCGTCCCGGTAAAGTCTTACCTGATCCTCGCTCAGTTCGCAGACCCGGATATCCTCTATCTTGGGGGGGAGGTCCTGGAGGACAGTCTCCTTCTTCCGGCGAAGGGTAAAAGGCGAAATAAGCCTGCTCAGGGCCTCCTGTTCAGGGCTCTCAGGGTCAAGCTCCAGGGGTCTTCCGAAGTCCTCCTCAAAACTGCGGTCAGACCCCAGGTACCCGGGGATTACCAGGTCAAAAAGGGCCTTCAGTTCCGTGAGCCTGTTCTCAATAGGAGTGCCGGTGAGCCCAAGCTTCATGCGCGCCCTGATCTCCCTGGCGGCCCGGTACCCCTTGGTTTCCGGATTCTTCAGGTTCTGGACTTCATCGAACACCGCCAGGACAAAGGGAACGGTTTTCAACTTGTCCAGATCCCTTCTCAGGACCCCGTAAGAGGTCAGGAGCAGGCTGCTCCTCTCCATGGCATCCTCAAGATCCCTGTTGCCCCCGTGGTACACCACCGGGTTCAGTCCGGGCGCGTGTTCCTTGATCTTGCCGTTCCAGTGGCTCAAAACGGTTGTGGGACAGACCACGAGAAAGGGGGAATCGATCTTGTCGTGTTCCCGCAGGCTGACCATGAATGCCATTACCTCATGGGTCTTTCCCAGGCCCATATCGTCACACAGGAGCCCGCCGAATCCGTTTTCAAAGAGAAACCGGATCCACTCGACCCCCTTCTCCTGGTAGGACCTGAGCTTCGATCTCATCCCCTCGAGTTTCGGCAGGGGTGCGGCAGGCTCCACGTGGAGCAGCCTTCGGAAACCTTCAGCCTCGCTCCCATCCCCCCCAACAGATACGGGACCTCCATGACCCGCGCCCAGGCGGAAGAGATCCATCCTCACAAGCCCCACCTTGTCCTCGTCATCAGGTGATTCATCCTGTTTGTACCTGTCGAGAAGGGCGTCAAGGGTGTTCAGCTCGGGAGAGTCGCAGTCGACCCAGCCCCCTTCAGTGCCTATGAACCTTCGGCCCTCCCTCTTGGCCTTCAGGATCTCGGCGAGAGAGACCGAGCTGCTGCCAAAGCCGTACTTTGCTGAAAGCCAGCACCAGTCCCTGTCCAGGGAGGCCGGACTTATCTCCACCCGGTCAAAGCGCCTTATGAACCTGAGGGGCTTGAGCCTGCTGTCCACCAGGCGCGACGAATCCTGACCATCTTCGGCAAATTCCTCGAAAAACAGGGGAACCTGAGACTTCTTTAGAACCATCTTGACAGGGGCCCGGAACTTCCTGGCCGCCCTTCCGTCCGGCTCAAGCTCCGCGAGGATGCCCATCTCTCTTATGTATATGAGCTCTCCGTACTGGAAGCGCTTGAGGTCCTCCCTCTCGAAGAACCTTGACTCGCCGTTCTCCTGGATGAGTTCGATCATGGGCCTGACCTCCATGTCCAGCTCCGTATCCCTGCTCACCATGAAGATCGATTTCAGCGGGATGGGGTGAATGGCCAGTTGGTGCTGGTTGGGGAGAAGATCGCTGAACGCGGCGAGGAGTCTCTTGACCCTGGGGCGGGGGATCACCATGCGGAACAGGTCCTCCCCGTCCCTTCCTGCCACAGAAACGGTAAACTTGCCCGACGTCTCCTCGATGGCCGGATGAAAGGTGCATCCCTCATGGCCGAATTCCCGGTACCCGTGGTACGCCGCCCGGTACCAGAAGCTCTCCTCCATGGCCTGCCTGCGCGTCTTAAAGCCCCTTTCACCCATCATGCGCTCGTTTTCAGTAAGCGTCATGAGGCCGAGCCTGCTGAGGATTTCAGCCCTCCGGGGAACAGAGTCGTCCTCTCCCCCAACCGCCACACAGCGCTCCAGGAACCTTGAACTCCCCGGCGCCTTCTTTCTGTAGGAGAGCATCTCCTCCCCGGTGGAGGCGAATATCCTTATCACCTCCCGGTCGCCGGAACCGGCAGTCCCCACCCGCACGGTGTCGGGCCGTTCCACAGACCCGTCGGCAATGATCTCGGCAAACGCATGCCAGGGACTTGACCTGAAATCCTCCTCCGGGGTCTTTCCAGCAAGCATGGCGGTGAGATTCTTCCGTATCTGGATCAGCTTCCGGATATGCCTGCAGGTACGGCTCCCGGAAACAGTGCACGAACAGAACCTCTGCTTCAGCCGGGTCCTGTTCCCCTCAACGAGCATCGCTATGCCCGGTCTCCTGTCCGCATGATCAGGAAACAGGGCCAGGCCGTGTCTGTGAAACTCCACCCTTTTAAGGTCGTGCCGGGAAAGGGCCGGGCCGGATCCCCCCGGCGCAAGCCCCCCGCGCTTCTTGTCACTCTTTCCCCTTCCGGCTTTTCCCATAATGTCAACGATTGCAAGAAACTGCCAGGACCACCAAAAAAATCGGGTTCGTATACACAAACCCGATCCTACCTCTCAGGATCGGCACTTTACACCATTGCTTGAAAAAGATAAACCCCGAAGTGCCACATGGTCAGGTCCCAAGTATCGATAAAGCTCTCAAACAAGCCGCTGCCGGTTGCGGAACTGAGCAGTTCGATACGGATACCGATTGCCATTGCCACAGGGTTGCTGCGGCTTGAGCATCGATTACCCAGACCGCACCGATGCCGACTCATCTGTTAAGAAGGTTTAGCTGGCAACGAGAGGTGTCGGCAGTTTTTCTTGACCGCGCCCCGTCTCAGATGCTACTCTCACGTTTAATGGCGCTATCTTCTGTGGTTTCGTAACTCCCCGTTTCTCGGGCGTATCGATTTTTGAATTTTATCAAGCAGAGGCCCATAAAGGGGGACGTAAAGGGGGACGTCCTTAAATAATAAATTAACTTGCCATCGACTGCACTTGATGGTATCTTGCGAGTATGCCCAGAACAGCACGATTAGACAC
>DREN01000286.1 GCA_011051075.1 Deltaproteobacteria bacterium
ACCCTTCGAAATTCTTCGTCCATCTTCTCCCTGTCACCGGCCCTTTTGGCGCGCCTGTAGGCCTCAAGGGCCTTTCTTATCTTCTGGGAAAGGGCCATCTTCCTGGCCTTCAGGCGTGCCTCCTGATCGGCCTCTTTCTCTACTTCGTCCTCTTCTGCCTCCTCCACCGTGGAAGTTGACGCATCTTCTCCCCCGGGGACCGCGGCCTTCTCCGGTCGCTCCTCAACCCTTACCTCTTTTGAGGGTTCCGGCCCTGGTCCTGCCCCTGTCTCCTCGCTGGCGGTCTCCTTTTTACCTGCGGGTACCCGCGGCGGGTGATCGTCCGCCTTTTCCGGCAGATCCTTTTTCTCTTCAATTCCCCTCACAAGATCCTTCTGGATCCCTATGACCCCGCCGTACCTCCTGAACTTGATCTGGTCCCCCTCTTCCCAGTATCGATCGGTGGAAAACTCCCTCCCGTCTTTAAGATGAATAAGGTAGGAGGCATGGCAGACAGGAGGGTAGAGGAGGAGGAGAAATAACGCGGCTGCTGTCAGCACCTTGATCATGAATCTCTGAAAACCTCCTATGTGGGGATTTTTGAAGGATAATGAGAAGACCCCGTAAACATAATCAGAGCATCACGCCTTGTCAACTTGCCGGCCTGGTCTGCACCTCTTTCTGTCTTCTGCCGGGAGAAGGCAGGGGGATGGGTGTATGAGGTGGCTTTATTGGGGAAAAATATCCGAGAATTTCCTTTACAAACCCCGCATGGTAGGATTAAAGTTCCTGAAAAATTATCCTGGGAGACCCATTTGGAAGCTCAAACGGCAAAAAGCAAGGCCAAGGTAAAAAAGAAGAGTGTTTTCCGTGAGTATGCGGAAGCGGCGGTCATAGCCATTGTCCTGGCCCTTTTCATACGCACCTTCGTGGTACAGGCGTTCAAGATACCCTCCGGCTCCATGGAACCTACCCTCCTGGTGGGCGACCACATCCTGGTCAACAAGTTCCTCTACGGGATCAAGATACCTTTTATCAACAAGACCTTGATCCCCATCAGTGAGCCCGAGCGCAACGATGTGATCGTCTTCATCTATCCGGTGGATAAGAGTAAAGATTTCATAAAGAGGGTGATCGGACTGCCCGGTGATGAGGTTGAGATCATCGGAAACAGGATCATCATCAACGGAAGGCCCTTCAAGGACAAATACGGCTACTACCCTGACTTGGGAAGAGGGAGCAGCAATCCTCCGGGAAAGGCCCACTTCGGCCCTGTAAGGGTACCCAAGGATCACCTCTTTGTCATGGGAGACAACCGCAACCACAGCTACGACAGCAGGTTCTGGGGGTTTGTTCCCCTTGACTCGGTGAAGGGAAAGGCGTTCATCATCTACTGGTCGTGGCCCCACTGGAAAAGATTCCTGAACCTCATACATTGATCGTTGTCCCGGACCAAAGGGGCTGTGTGATCCCCTGGGTCGGGGTCCGGTTTGGGGTCTCTGCCAGGCCTGTAGGGTTAAGCCTGCCTTACCTCAAAAATCTCTTCGGGAAAGTGGTTCAGCTTTTTCATTCCATCCTTTTCCACCACAAAGGTGTTCTCAATTCCAACAACTCCCCGGTCGGGAAAGATGAACTTGGGCTCAAGGGCTATGACCATGCCCTCGCGCAGGAGGGTCCCGCTTCCACGACCGATAACAGGCCACTCGTCAAGCTCAAGACCCACACCGTGGCCGATAAATGGAACAGGATCAGGATAGCCCATGAACCGGGATTCGAGGCCCGCCTCTTGCGCCATGCTCATGGCCAGATCGTAGAGGCTTTCCGCCCTCACGCCCGGCTTCCCCTGCCGCGCCACGGCCCCCTGGATGGCCAGGGCCGTTTCATGGGCGCGTCTCATGCCCTGGTCAATCCTTCCTATGGAGAATATACGGGTCAGATCGGAGATGTACCCGTTGAAGTTGGCCGCATAGTCCACCAGTATGGGCTGGTTAGGTCCTATCCGTTCCATGGAGGCCCCCTGTGAGAAAAAGGGGCCAAGGCCCCTTCCACCCGTGGGACCTGCTGAATTGCTTGGGGCGGCGGACCTCCAGCCCGAGGAGATCTGTCCGTAGAGGGCCTCGTAGTTGAAGCCCCGGGTTGGGATCACTCCGGGATGTCCCTGGCTCCTGTAAAAGCCCTCGACCCTGTAGGTCAAATCGATCTCCGTCTCCCCCTGCATGAGGAAGGCAGGGATCTTTTCGTAAGCGCGGTCAGCCATAAGGCCCGCCTCCTCAACACAGGAGATCTCATAGGCCGACTTGACCATGCGCGTTTTCCTGATTTCCTTTGAGATATCCACCATTTTTACTCCCGGAAAAAGGTCCCTGTACTTCAGATAACGCCCCACCGGAAGCACGTCCATCTCAAGCCCCATGAGCCCTTTATCTTTTCCGCTGTGGCCATGAATATACTCGGGGATCTGGGAGAGACTCTTTACCGGTACCACCTCTTCCACGAGGGCGTCCTCCCTGGCCCGCTCAACGCTCCTGCGGACCATCAGAAGTGGTGGTCCTGAGGCGGGAACCCACAGATGGGCGTCCTGATCTGTCCCTGAAAGGTAGTAGAGATCGGTCTTCTGCGCTATGAGGGCGCCGTCAAGGCCCATCTTTGTCAGCCTAATCTGAAACCTACTCAGCCTTCCTCTGATTTCTTCTTCTGTAAGTAATGGATTCATAAACAAAAATACCCCCCTGGCAGCAAAGCCCTTGACTTGCGGTGTGGTTATTCCCTATATCAGAGAAAGGGTTAAAACTCAACGGGGGGGCTGAACAATGACGGCCGCAAGGGGCATCAGAGAAGAGACAGGGGAACTGAGGGAAAAAATAAGGGCATTGCTCAGGGAGCGCAGGGCCATCCTGTTAGCCCATAACTATCAGCGGCCCGAGGTGCAGGATATTGCCGATTTGTGCGGCGACTCCCTTGAACTGTCCATAAAGGCCTCTCAGACCGACAAGGAGGTCATAGTCTTCTGTGGTGTCCATTTCATGGCTGAAACAGCGTCCATACTCTGCCCGGACAAGAAGGTCCTCCTCCCGGTTTCAGGGGCCGGATGTCCCATGGCCGATATGATCACCGCTGAAAAACTACTGCGGAAAAGGGAGGAGATGTCCAAGACGGGACCGGTGGTGGTTATCAGCTATGTGAACACCACGGCCCAGGTCAAGGCCGAGTCCGACCTGTGCTGCACCTCGGCCAACGCGGTTCAGGTGGCAGGTTCAGTGGATCCCTCCTTCCAGATATTCATGACACCCGACAGGAACCTGGCCCAGTACACCAGAAGGCACAGCAACAGGGATATTACTTACTGGGACGGATACTGTCCCATCCACAACAACCTGTCCGTTGATCAGGTGAGCAAGGTCAGGGCCGCCCACCCGGGGGCCGTTTTTCTGGCCCATCCCGAGTGTCCGCCCGAGGTCCTTGACCTGGCCGATCAGGTGAAAAGCACCTCCGGCATGATAGCATATGCACGCGAATCCGGGGCCCGGGAGTTCATAATAGGCACGGAGGCGGGAATTCTCCATCCCCTTTCAAAGGCAAACCCGGACAAGCGTTTTATCCCGGCTGATCCCGCAATGATATGCCATGATATGAAGAAGATAGGTCTTAAGGAAATAGTCACGGCCCTGGAAACCCTTCAGCCCGAGGTAAAGGTCCCAGAAGATGTAAGGGAAAGGGCCGTACTCGCCGTGAACCGCATGCTGAGCATCCCGTCTGGGTATAGAGTTTCAGATAATGATTTTGGCAAGGCCAGAGGGAGGAATCGGAGTAAGTCGTACCCATAGTACGTCGTCGACGATTCCGACCGATAACGCAGTCCAAAATCTTTCTACCTGTGCGGTTACCTTGAGTCCGTGGGGGCCTCTTTTCCAAAGGACGCAACAAAATGTTCCACACGACATGGAACGCCCCCTTAGTCGGATTACAGCTTCGGAGCAGGCAGGGACCC
>DREN01000270.1 GCA_011051075.1 Deltaproteobacteria bacterium
CTGGACACGTTCAGGGTTCCGCCTGTTTTTTCCATGGCATCAAGGGCGTTGTTGATCAGATTCAAAAGGACCTGCTGCATTTCGGTCTGGGACAGGTGCAGGGTTGGGAGGCCCGCCTCAAGATCTACCCTGATATCCACATTGCTGAACTTTGCCCTCTGTGCGGACAGGGCCATCAGCTCCTCGATGAGATCGTTCAGATGCACGTCCTGTATCCGGGAATCGGTCTTTCTTGCAAAACTGAGCAGCTTGTGGGTGATCTCCTTGCACCGTTTTCCCTGGGTCCGGATCTGCTCTAAGGCCCGCTGGAATTCACTCAGGTTTTCCCCTTCTTTGAATTCCTCTTCTTCTAAGAGGTCTTCTATCCAGCCAGCCTCTTCCACCATAATGGCCACCGGATTATTGATTTCATGGGCAATACCCGACGCCAATTCGCCGATTGAGGCCAATTTACCTGTCTCAACCACCTGCTCGGTAATCATCTCTTTTTCCTGATTAGCCAGGGCAACACGATTGACCATTCTTTTTGACAAAACATAGGCGGTCACCACAATGCAGATGCCGGCTAACAGCATGATGGCAATGGTCACCCTGAGCGTTCTTCTAAGATCTGAAAAAGCATCAGATGCCTTCTGCTGGTAAACCAGGAGCCAGTCTCCATGTTTTAGCAAGGCCGAGACATAGATGACCTTGTTGCCGGAGTCATCATCTTTTTCCATGATGCAGACACCTTCCTTGCATGCCATACAATCCGTGAAAAAGTCGCCATACGACACCTTGGCGGGGATTAGATCAAAAAGGGGTTTGGTCTGAAATTCGCCCCTCCTGTTCAGGATAAAGGCAAAGCCGGTCTCTCCGATACGGATATTCTCCACAAGATTATTAAAGGCCACAAAATCAACCGTAGCCCTCAATATCCAGGGGACGCCGTTAAAGGTCTCCTTTACGGCTATGATGAAGTGAGGAAGTCCGCGAAGCCCCAAGAAGACATCGCTCTTAAAATACTCGCTTTTCATGGCCATCTTGAACCAATTCGCATTAGAGTAGAGGGCCTTTCCCAATTTGAACGGCCCTGCATAGGCGACCTGGAGACCCTGGGCGTTTACGACGCCCAAATCTACAAACACAGGGCCGTATATCTGCTGCATGACCTCAAGCCTGTCCTGCAGAAAAGATTCGTCACGCAACTCTTCATAAGTGAAGGTCTTGGCCAATAAGCGGATATCGCCTAATTTCTGTTTCAAAAAACTGTCAATATTGTTTTTGTGTTTGAGGATGACTTCTTCTAAGTGGGCACGGACTTTTTCGTGGTAGGAGATATCGAACTCGTAGAGGATTATGCTGCTGACCACAACCATGGGCAAGATGGCAACAAGAGTGATGACCAGGAGCATGTTCCTGGTCAGGGAGTAGTAGTATTCGTTATGGGTACCCTTGTTCCGGTCCATATGAGGTTTCTCTGGACGAAAGTGGTGTTTGAACGAGATAACTTACAGGTTTCGTGACCTCAGGGGTATTGTTGCCCACAGTTGACATGGACAACAACACTCCACCTGGTATAAGGGTTCACGCCAGATTCACGGACTCACAGGTTGCTCTACTCAAGGCCGTGCATTGACATGGCCTCTTTTACCTTGGCCTCTTTGATCTTATCCTCATGGTTCCGTTTTTTCTGGGTAGCCTCCAACACCTTCTCCATCAACTGGGCGATATCGCAGGGTTTCATGAGATAGTCATAGGCCCCTTTTTTCATGCCCTCGATGGCTGATTCCACTGTGGCATGCCCGGTAAGCATGACAACCTCGGTCAGGGGATACGATTTTTTGATCTTCTCCAGGGTTTCTATGCCGTCCATTCCCGGCATCTTCACGTCCAGGACAACAACATCGGTGTTCCGGTGCTCGGCAAGGATCTCCAGGGCCTCCTGCCCGCTGTAGGCCGCATTTACAACAAGGTCCCTTTTTTTCAATCGCTTGGTCATGGTCTCCACAAAAGGGGCTTCATCATCCACCAGCAGAACCATCGGTTTAATCATTGCTGTTTCCCTCCTTTGATACTCGAAAGTCGAAATTTGAAATTCGAAACTTGGAAAAAAGGAACTTAATCAAAATTCTATGTTGAATTCATATTAAGTATGTTGTCCTAACGCACATCTTACTTCATCCCGGCGTCCATGGCGCTTTTGGCCGTCTCCAGGACGCCCTCTGGGAAGCCTACGACCTGGTAGATCACCAGGAATTCAACCACCCACAGCACCGCCATGCAGAGGAGAAAGAGGACAAAGCCGTACTTTATGAAGTCCATGGGGTGGATCATCTTCTCGCCCGTGTCAGGGTAGGTCCCCAGACCGTAAACGATGGCGTTGTTCGGGGTGCCCACGATGAGAAAATGGGCAAAGGATGTGGCGAATGCCACGGCCAGACCCACTGCCCAGGGTTCCCCCTCAACACCGGTCATGATCCCCATGGGAATCACAATAGGACCGAGCAGGGCCGTGGTGCCGGCATCGGACATGAAGTTGGTCATGAGCCCTGAAAGGGACGAGAGTCCCACCCATAGACCGTAGCCCGAATCCATGTCCACGGCCGAGAGGGCCTGCAGGAAACTCTGGGCCAGCCACATGGCTGCCCCGCTCTCCTTGAGAAGGGCGCCAAGGGTAAGTGCTCCGCAGTACATGAACCAGGCGTCCCAGGAGATGCCGCCCAGGATCTTCTTCCAGTCCGTGGTCTTGAATACCACGGGTATGAGCAGGGCAAGGAGCGCGGGACCGCCCAGGCCTAATTCCTCACCGCCAAGGATCCAGAGTACCAGGATAAGGAGGAGCATGCCGAAGGTCACGTACTCGGGATAGGTCATCTTGCCCATCTTCCTGGTCTCTTCCTTTATGGCCACAAGGCCCGGGGTAAGGTCCTTTGTCTTGATCTTTTTCCCGAAGAGCAAGAGCATATAGACGGCCACAATGATGCCGAGTATGGGCACGATGGGGAGACCGTACTTCATCCAGGTGAAGAAGTCCATTGACACGTTGTACTCGCTCCAGAACCCCATCATGATCACGTTACGGCCCCCGGCCGCAGGAGAGCCCACCCCTCCCACGTTCAGGGAAAAACATAGGGCAAACAGGAGAAATTTCGCAAGGGCCGGGTCGTGTTCTACCCTGCCCCCGGTGCTCCTGGCAGACACGGCGCCGAAATAGACCGCGGCCATCACCGGGGTCATGAAGGCGCACATGGCGTGGGCAGATATGAAAGATCCCACAACGGACATGCTGATACAGAGGACGAATATAGGGACCAGAAACCCCCTGGTCCAGCCCAGGAGCCAGCTTGCAAGCCTCTTGTGTAGTCCAACGTCAACCACGGCAACCCCCATGGCCAGGACCCCAAGGAGGAACATGGGGGCGTCGCCCGCAAAGGTCTTTCCTATCATGCTGCGGGGAAGGAGATGAAGGAAGTATGCAAGGACCGGCATGAGGATGCCGGTAAGTCCGATGGGGATTGCCTCTGTGGCAAAAAATATGATGGCCATGGGGATGATCCCTAACACGATCATGGTCTTGTGGGCCGCGTCGGAAACGCTGTGGGCGACCTCCCATTTCATCATCTTATCGGCAAACCCGTACCTCTCCACAATTTCCACCAGTGTCTGGGGGGTTGGCAGTATAAAGGCGATCAGGATGAAGATCCCGGCCCCAAGGCAGATCCAGAGCAGCTTGTTGGCCATGATCCCGCCTCCACCGGCGTCGTGCTCTATTTCGTGACTCATTTCAGGTCAATCCTCCTTTCGTGTCAAACCCTCATGGCATGTTGTAAAATCAGGTACAGGGTAACAATCCTGTACAGTACCCCCTTCCCATACTTTGTGAAAAAATACACGTAGTATGTCTTCAACGGAGGCCCAATGCAAGCAAAATCGTACCGGATCACCTCTTTTTTTCCGCTTTATCAAAGACCTCCTTAAC
>DREN01000477.1 GCA_011051075.1 Deltaproteobacteria bacterium
GAATATGAAAGGATTACCGACCGATACGGCGAGAGGGGGGTCAGATATGCCCACATGGAGGTGGGTCACGTGGGGCAGAACATATACCTCCAGGCCCAAACCCTGGGCTTGGGAACGGTGGCGGTAGGGGCCTTCCGGGACCGGGGAGTTTCCGGGTTACTGGGCCTTCCGGAGAAGCACAGACCACTTTACGTGATGCCGGTTGGATACGTGAGGTGAAGGTGCCAGAAGACAGAGGTGATCAAGGCAAAGGGCACTGTCTGTCATACACCATGATCTCCGAATGATTAAGGGATGCACAAAGGACTTGATTAATGCTTCAAAGGGCTGTAGGAATCTTTTAGTCTGAAAATGCATGCCGGGCCTGTCAGAAGGTTCCGCGGCAGGGCCTTTTCACCCTATGCCACTCTGCCCGATTCCCTAAACCGTGGGTTTGCGAACACCCTCTTTTGGAAAGAAGCAGAGGTTTTGACCTGAAGAGGGACGATCAGGGATCTCCTGATTGCCGACCAGGATGAAACGTAATTATCCTGACAGCATTCACTGAAGTCAGCGCCTTCGGCAGGTATCTGGATCTCATCCTGTAACACCGGGGTTGAAAGGCCATATTCCCCGGCCGGGTAACATTTGATCCTTTTTTTCAACTCTGGGACGTAGAGACAACGATAACAGATGAGGGGAGGAGCAGATGGAAAATAGAGTGCCCCGTTACGGTATCCGGCCCAACCCTATGGGAGATTGGCCGGAGATAGATTCCACGGCCTTTGTGGACCCCAGCGCTCAGATAATCGGCAACGTTCAGATCGGTCCCAATGTTTTTGTGGGGCCTCAGGTGGTGATAAGGGCCGATGAACCGGACCCGGACGGCAGGGTCCACCCCATAGTAGTCGGGGCCGAGACCAACCTGCAGGACGGGGTGATCATTCACTCCAGGGGCGGGACCTCTGTAATTATCGGGCCTGAGATATCCATTGCCCACGGCGTTGTTATCCATGGACCATGTGATATCGGCAGGGGATGTTTCCTTTCCCTCCGGTCCGTGTTCTACAGGGCCATCCTTGAGGAGGACGTATGGGTGGGAATAGGTGCAATAGTTATGAAGGCTACTATCCCCTCCCATACCATGATACCGGCGGGTTCTCTGATCCGGTCCAAGACAGATGTACGTCATTTCAGACTGGTAAATATCAAGGAGGAGGAGTATCAGAAGGGGGTGGCAGAGGCATCAAGGGCCTTCAGGCAGGGGTACCTGGATCTTTATGAAAAGGACTCCCCTGCAGGGGACAATGACTGAATCAGTTGAAGGCGGTTGAAATCCCGGAGCATGGCCCCTTGGTGAAAAGCAGATTATAATGGCTGGTTTCACGCCCATATCACCTGAACAGGGGGCCGGGATTATCCGGGAGGGGGGCCTTGTGGCCTTTCCCACGGAGACGGTCTACGGCCTCGGGGCCGATGCGTTCAATCCGAGGGCAGTGGCCAGGACCTTCCAGGTCAAGGAGAGGCCCCTGTTTGACCCCCTCATCGTGCACGTGGCCGAGATGGGTGATTTGGATGCGCTGGCCCACGGGTTAAGCCACCTTGCCTCGAGGCTTATTGAGGCATTCTGGCCCGGCCCTCTCACCCTGGTCCTTCCAAAAAGGGATACTGTCCCCCATATAGTGACGGCAGGGCTTGAAACGGTTGCGGTGAGGATGCCGGCCCACCAGGTGGCCCTTCAGCTCATCCGGCTTTCCCAGAGGCCTATCACAGGGCCCAGCGCCAATCTCTTCGGCCGGATCAGTCCCACCACGGCCCGGCACGTCCATGATCAGCTTGGTGACAGGATAGAAGGTATCCTTGATGGCGGTCCGTGCCGGGTGGGGATCGAGTCCACCATTATTTCCCTGGCCGATCCTGCGCAGCCTGAGATTCTCCGGGCCGGAGGGGTTTCAGTGGAAGAGATCAGGGATGTTATCGGGCCGGTGCGGATTCCCCATGGCAGGGGAGGGCCTGTCCAGGCCCCCGGGATGCTGCTCAATCACTACTCTCCAGGCACCCCCCTCAGGATCCTTGAGGGCCATCAGAAAGCACCGTCTGGCGGGTGCCGCGCAGGCCTGCTGGCCTTTAAAAGTCCGGGAAACAGCCAGGGGTATGAGGCCGTTGAGGTTCTCTCAAGGGAGGGGGACCTGCAGGAGGCGGCCGCAAATCTCTTTGCCGCGCTTCACCGCCTGGATGGGGCAGGACTGGATCTGATCCTGGCAGAGCCCGTTCCCAGGAGGGGCCTCGGTCTTGCCATCATGGATCGGCTTGAAAGGGCATCGGCCAAATGAGAATTTGAGGGCATAAATTTCAGGAGGTAAAGATGGGTAAAGTGGTAATAATTATGGGCTCCAAGGGGGACCTGAAATGGTGTAAAGGGATCGCGGAGGCCCTGGAGGGGTTCGGCATAGAAAGCGTCATGAGGGTTGCATCTGCCCACAAGGTCCCTCTGAAATGCTACGATCTCATAAAGGAGTATGAAAAGGAGGACGTGGTGTTCATCACCGTAGCAGGCCGGAGCAACGCGTTGAGCGGATTTACGGATGCTCAGACCTGGTGCCCGGTCATTGCCTGTCCCCCGTACAGCGACAGGTTCGGTGGGGGCGATATCTACTCCAGCCTAAGGATGCCCTCTGCGGTTGCGCCGATGGTGGTTCTGGAACCGGCCAATGCGGCCCTGGCGGCAGCCAAGATCCTGGGACTGACCGACAGGGGGATCCAGGAGAAGATCAGAAACTACCAGGCTGAGGCAAGGGAAGCTCTGGAAAGAGATGACAGGGAGGTAGATGATGGGTAGCGTAAAAGACCTGAAGGTCCTGAAGGAGGCAACCGGCGACAGCTTTGGGCGGGCAAGATTTATCTTCTCAGACAGGTATTCGGTATTCGACTGGGGAGAGATGCCCGATCAGATTACCCATAAGGGGGCGGCCATAGCGCTTTTGGGTGCATATTTCTTTGAAAGGCTTGAAGAGATCGGTATTCCCACCCACTACAGGGGGCTTGTGGAGGATGATGCTGTCAAGAAGCTCTCCCAGGTGGAGAGGCCTACGAATATAATGGAGGTGAAACTGCTCAGGGTCATAAAGCCTGAACTCCGGGGGGATGAGTACGATTATTCCATGTACCAGAACCAGGGAGGAGGCTTTCTCATTCCCCTTGAGGTTATCTACAGGAACTTTCTGCCCCCTGGCAGCAGTGTTTTCAAGCGCCTTGAACAGGGAGAGATAACTCCCAACGACCTTGGCTTGGATAAGGCCCCTGTCCCCAACCAGAAGCTGGATACACCGGTTCTGGATGTTTCCACCAAGTTGGAGATAACCGACAGGTACCTTAGCTGGGACGAGGCCCGGATCATATCGGGGTTGAGCCATGATGAAATAACGGGGCTCAAGAAGCTGACAGGCAGGGTCAACGATCTCATAACCGGGGAGTTTATGAAGATCGGGCTGGTCAACGAGGATGGAAAGATAGAGGTGGGGTTTGACACGGAGCGGAATATCATGGTGGTGGATGTCTTGGGCACCCTTGACGAGTGCCGTTTCACCATGGACGGGTTCCCGGTGAGCAAGGAGATAGCGCGCATATACTATCGTAACACCCCATGGTCCCAGGCCGTGGAACAGGCCAAGAAAGAGGACAGGCAGCAGTGGAAGGAGATATGCAGATTAAATCCCGAACCCCTGCCTGAACGCCTGAACATGTTGATTTCACAGGTTTATTGCGCCTGCACAAATGCGGTCACTCAACGGGAGTGGTTCCCGGGGGTGCCCTCGGTAAAAGAGGTGTTGGAGGAGATAAGGCAGGTCCTGCCCATGTGAAACCCCCATGGAGCGCTTTGCGTGATCCCGAACATGGAAAGCCTCCTGTGAGAGGGGCAAACCGGGCCTGAGGGATCTGTAGGTGCGGCTTCAGCCGCGAAAATGGCTATGCAATC
>DREN01000224.1 GCA_011051075.1 Deltaproteobacteria bacterium
CGCCCACAGGGTCGGTTGCATCACGGGCTCCGGCTTAGGGGGGCTGGGAATGCTGGAGCACTACCATTCCGTTCTCGTGGAAAAGGGTCCTAAACGGATCAGCCCGTTTTTTATTCCTGGGATTATTGCCAATATGGCCCCGGGACAGATTGCCATTGAATTCGGCGCAAAGGGGCCGAACATCTCCATTGAGACCGCGTGTGCGGCCAGCACTCACGCCATTGGCGAGGCCTTCAGGCTGATCAGAGAGGGTATCTCAGACGCAATGATAACCGGAGGCGCTGAAGCGGTGATAACTCCCTTGGCCCTGGGCGGGTTCTGCTCAATGCGTGCCCTTTCCACCAGAAACGACGAGCCGGAAAAGGCATCGAGGCCCTTTGATATGGACCGGGACGGCTTTATCATGGGAGAGGGGGCGGGGATCCTTATCCTGGAGGAACTGGAAAGCGCCCTTGAAAGGGGCGCGAATATATACGGTGAGGTGGTGGGCTACGGACTTACAGGGGACGCCTACCATGTTTCAGCCCCGGAACCAGAGGGTGAGGGCGCCATCGGGTGCATGAAAGGGGCCCTCGATTTCGCAGGACTCGGTCCCGAAGATATAGACTATATCAATGCCCACGGTACCTCCACAAAGTTGAACGACCTTTCGGAAAACAAGGCCATAAAAGCGGTTTTTGGAGAACATGCCTACAGACTGAGCATCAGCTCAACAAAGTCCGTTACCGGGCATCTCCTTGGCGGGGCAGGGGGTATTGAGTCGATCTTCACTCTTCTGACCATAAAAAGGGGTGTAATTCCACCCACCATGAACTATGAAACCCCTGACCCTGAGTGCGATCTGGACTACGTCCCCAACGTGGCCAGAAAGGCAAAGGTCAAAACGGCCATGTCGAACTCCTTTGGATTCGGCGGAACCAACGCCACCCTGATTTTTAGGGCATACGAGTCAGACTGATAAAGGAGAAGGAGAGGTATCACGCATTCAGGGCCTAGCAGATTAACGGGATAGTGGCACTTGCCATAACCCCTGAATCCCGAACTTAGTTCGCTTCGCTCACAATTGGAATGCTGGCAGCCGTTCACGGCTTGAAATTTGAAATTGGAAAGTAGTCCCGCAGGGCGGGATTAGGGAAATCGTTCCAAAATTGAATGTGTTCATCAACAGCACAAAAGGATGAAGGCCAAATTTCTAATTTCTAATTTCAACGTTCCAATATTCCATGTGGTCGGCCTAAAGAAAGATGCCACTAAAATACTTTTATTTTGAATTAGGTTGTAGAATTTACGAGACGTTCAATTAAGAGATGAAGATAATAATAGGATCGGATCACGGCGGATTTGAACTGAAGGAGGCGTGCAGACTCCATCTTGAGCAGGTCTCAGGATGGGTGGTCTCAGACGCCGGGGTGTTCAGCATGGACCCTGCTGATTATCCCAAGATCGCCCACAGGGTGGCCCAGGCCGTGGCCGGCAAAGAGTACGAGAGAGGAATCCTGATCTGCGGAACCGGGCTGGGGATGGGGATCGTGGCTAACCGATATAAGGGGGTTCGGGCCGGGGTCTGCCACAATCTGTTTACCGCCAGATTAAGCCGGCAACATAACGATGCCAATATCCTGATCATGGGAGGACGGGTAATCGGAGCGGGTATGGCACTGGAAATGGTGGATCTCTTCCTAAAAACCCCCTTTGACGGGGGGCGACATCAGATGAGGCTGAATCAAATTGACTGAAAAGGGAGTCTGGAACGGGCAGGAGGGACTGAGGACAGTCGACCCCGAGGTGTACAGGACGATTCTGGCCGAGGCAGAACGGGAAAAGAACAGCCTGGTCATGATCGCATCGGAAAACTACGCCAGCCGGGCGGTGATCGAGGCCCAGGCCAACGTGATGACCAACAAGTACGCCGAGGGCTATCCTGGCGCCCGCTACTACGGGGGCTGTGAGTTTGTTGACAGGGTAGAAAGGCTGGCGATCGACCGGGTCAAACGTCTGTTCGGCTCTGAGCACGCGAACGTTCAGCCCCACTCAGGGTCCCAGGCCAATATGGCCGTTTACCTCTCCTTTCTGAAACCCGGGGACACGATCCTGGGCATGGAGCTATCCCACGGCGGCCATCTTACACACGGGAGTCCGGTAAGTTTTTCAGGTAAGTTCTTCAAACCCCTTTTCTACAGGTTAGACCCGGAAACCCAGCGCATAGACTACGATGAGGTCAGGAGTCTTGCAAGGAGGCACAGGCCAGGTATGATCGTTGCGGGTGCCAGCGCCTACCCGAGACTCATCGATTTTTCAATATTCGCCGAGATCGCCCGTGAAACAGGGGCCTATCTCATGGCAGATATGGCACATATTGCGGGCCTGGTTGCGGTTGGGCTTCATCCATCCCCTGTGGGACACGCCGACTTTATAACCTCCACCAACCACAAGACCCTGCGAGGTCCCAGGGGCGGGTTCATACTCTCGCGCGAAGAGTATGCTGAAAAGCTGGACAAAGGGGTTTTCCCAGGCACCCAGGGAGGGCCTCTCATGCACATTATAGCGGCCAAGGCTGTTGCCTTTGGAGAGGCCCTGGGTCATGAGTTTGCCGATTATCAAAAACAGGTCCTTGTTAATGCAGCGACTCTCGCCAATGAGATCCTCTCCCACGGTTTTGACCTGGTTTCCGGAGGAACCGATAATCACCTGATCCTCATGGATTTGACCAGGAAGGGAATAACCGGGCTTGAGGCGGAGCGTATCCTGGGCAAGGCGGGTATTGTTGCAAACAAGAACACCGTTCCCTATGACAAGCAGGGCCCAAGGGTAACGAGCGGCCTCAGGCTGGGCACGCCCGCACTGACCACCAGGGGACTGAAGGAGGCCGAGATAAGGCTCGTGGCGCGCCTGATAAGGGATCTACTTGAAAATCCAGAGTCAGAGGAGACTTTGAAACGGGCCAGAGGCCTTGTTTCGGAGCTTTGTGACTCTTTCCCCATATACTGAAGCACCCTTGGCAGGCGTAAGGCACAGGACCCAAGGCGCAAGGGACCAGTCCCTGGCGGGATATCCAGAAACCAGCATCCAGAAACCAGTATCCAGCATGCCCAGACCTCCCTGGAATGAATATTTCATGTCTATAGCCGAGATGGTGGCCAACAGATCCACCTGTCTCAGGCGTCACGTGGGGGCCCTTCTGGTAAAGGAAAAAAGGATCCTGGCCACCGGTTATAACGGAGCGCCCGCAGGGCTCAGGCACTGTGAAGAGGTGGGTTGTCTCAGAGAGGACTCCTCCATCCCCTCGGGAATGAGGCATGAACTCTGCCGAGGGCTTCACGCCGAGCAGAACGCCATTATCCAGGCGGCTTACCACGGCATACCCATTGGGGGCGCAACCCTGTATTGTACCAACAAGCCCTGCGTCATATGTTCCAAGATGCTCATAAACGCAGGTATAAGCAAGGTTTTCCATAAAGAGGGGTATGAAGACCCCTTAGCCGATGAGATGCTGGCTGAGGCAGGTATCCAAACTGTGAGGTTTCCGCCATGATATGTCCCTATTGTACTGAGCTCAACAACAAGGTTGTCGATTCCCGGCTGAGCAAGGACGCCAAGACCATAAGACGGAGGCGTGAGTGCATTGCCTGCGGGAGGAGGTTCACCACCTATGAAAAATTAGAAGATATCCTCCCTATGGTGGTGAAGAAGGACGGGAGGCGCGAACCCTTCAACCGGGACAAGATCGTATCGGGGATCCGGAAGGCCTGTCAGAAGCTCCCGGTCAGTGAGGCCAAGATCCAGGACTTTACAGATGCCCTGGAGTCCTTTTTCCAGGAGTTAGGGAAAAAGGAGATTGAAAGCAGGGAGATCGGAGAAAGGGTCATAGACAAGCTGAAGGAATGGGACGAAGTGGCCTATGTCCGTTTTGCATCGGTTTACAGGCAATTCAAGGATATCAA
>DREN01000123.1 GCA_011051075.1 Deltaproteobacteria bacterium
AACTCTAAATCCTGCAGGCCTCTTTTTTAGCCTTTGCGCTTTTGCGCCAACTGAAAGCACCTGTACGGGACCGTCAAGATGGCGTTAGAACTGAGACAATCCTTGAGCCTGGCCCAGCAGCTTGTCATGACACCGCAGTTGCAGCAGGCCATCAAACTTCTTCAGCTCTCCAGACTGGAGCTTCTTGAGACCATTTCACAGGAGATGGAGGAGAACCCCGTGCTGGAAGAGGGTACTGACGGGGACTCAGGGGAGGACGAGCCAGTTGATGAGGAAAAGGATGAGGTGTCTGAAGAAACGGCGTCTGTTGTTCCCGAGGTAACCGTGGAAGAGAAAGCCCGCGATGATGTTGACTGGGAGGCCTACCTCACCGAGTACAATACGGGTTGGGCAGAACCCCGCTACGAAGAGGTAGATGCCCCATCCTTTGAAAATATTACAGACACCAGGACAGACCTTCCCTCTCACCTGATCTGGCAGCTCAATATGAGCCGCATGGATGAGGCCCAAAAGGAGATCGGGCTCCACATAATAGGGAACTTGGATGAGAACGGCTATCTGGATATTCCCCTGGAAGATATCTCCGAGATCACGGGATACCCTCTCCAAGAGGTTTATGAGGTACTACGTCTGATTCAGGCCTTTGATCCCGTGGGGGTGGCGGCCCGGGATGCCAGGGAGTCTCTGATCATTCAGGCCAGGTTTCAGGGCCTTGAAGGAACCGTAGTAGAGAAGATAATCATGGAGCACCTGAAGGACCTGGAGGAGAAAAAATACGACCGGATTGCCCGTGCCCTCAAGCTCTCCATTCAAGACGTGATGGCCGCAGTGTCTGTTATTCAGGGCCTGGACCCGAGGCCGGGCAGGCTCTACTCCAGTGACCACGTAATATATATAACTCCCGATATCTATGTGGTGAACGTGGGTGACGGGTATGAGATCGTACCCAATGAGGACGGGCTCCCCAAGTTGAGGATAAACGGTTATTATAAGAGACTCCTGCAGAATAAAGGTACTCTGTCAGAGGAGACAAACGCCTATATACAGGAAAAACTGCGCTCTGCGGCATGGTTGATAAAGAGCATCAACCAGCGTCAAAGGACCCTGTACAGGGTCACGGAAAGTATTGTCCGGTTTCAGAGGGAGTTTTTTGACAAGGGTATCACCCATCTCAAACCTCTCGTCCTTCGAAACGTGGCCGAAGACATTGAAATGCATGAGTCCACTGTCAGCAGGGTAACCACAAACAAATATGTCTACACCCCGCAGGGCCTGTTTGAGCTCAAGTTCTTTTTTAACAGCTCTATCAGAAGGGTTGACGGAGATGCCCTTGCATCTGAAAGCGTGAAGGAACATATCCGTAATATTATCAAAAATGAAGACAAGACCAAGCCCTACAGCGACAAAGAGATTGAAAAAATGATGAAGAGTCTTAACATTAACGTTGCCCGTCGGACAGTTGCTAAGTATCGAGAGGCAATGGCAATCCTTCCTTCAAGAAAGCGCAGGGAGCCGCTGTTGCAGTAAACCAGCTAAACATATTGTTGTACGGGAGGAAGCCCATGGAGATAACGGTCACGTTCAGGCACACGGAGCCCATAGAGAGCCTGCGGATATACGCAGAAGAGAAAGTTTCTAAGATCAAGAAATATTTGGATGTTCCCCTGGAGGCCCACGTGGTGCTGACAGTGGAGAAATTTCGCCATATCGCAGATGTGTCTCTCAGGGTAAACGGGACCCCCATAAAGGCGGTGGAAGAGACAGGGGATATGTACTCGGCCATCGACCAGGTCATGGATAAGATTGAGAACAGGGTCAAGAAACATATATCCAAGATAAGGGACCACAGGCCCGAAAACGAGAAGGCTGAGACCGGTGAACCCTTGGACGCGGGTCAGGAAGGGCCTGTCATTGAAGTGGAAAAGATGGTTGCCAAACCCATGGATCCGGAAGAAGCGGCCATGCAGCTCAGTTTGCTGAGGCAGGATTTCCTGGTTTTCAGGAACGCCAAGTCAAGGGAAATAAACGTTATTTACAGACTGGCCAACGGCAATATGGGCCTCATTATACCTGGATGACCTGGATATGAACGTCGGGCCGGCCCCCACCTCCCGGTAATCGTTTCAGGGACAGAGTTTAACAGATTCCTTTCGCTGGGCATTCTCTGTTTGCTTTAAACTATATGTCGTGGTATCAGGTTGCCGGACGTGAAGCAGGGGGAGCAGAACAGTCTCGGAGGGAGGGGCCTTTCAGGCCATATGCGGACCCATCATTTTTTATTTGCTGGTTTATAACATGAAACTTTCTGATATCTTGGAAATAGAAAATATTGTGCCTGAGCTGAGGGCTAAGGATAAGAAGGGCGTTTTAGGGGAATTGGCCGAGGTCATTTCTGCACATGATCCAAGCATAGACAAGGGCCTGATTGTCAAGGTCCTTGTGGAGAGGGAGCAGTTGGGAAGTACGGGCATAGGTGACGGTGTTGCTATCCCCCATGGCAAGCTTGACTGCGTCAGACATCCCATAATCTCATTTGGAAGGAGCAGAGAGGGCCTTGATTTTGACTCCATGGATGGACAGCCCGCCTATCTCTTCTTCCTTCTTTTGGCCCCTGAGAATTCTTCCAGCGTTCACCTGCAGGTACTGACAAAGATAGCAAGGATTCTGAAAAACAGTGCTTTCCGAAAGGAACTGATGCGGGCCGAGACCAGAGAAGAGCTTTATCAGACGATTATTCAGTCCGACGGAGAGCCGTGACCAACCTGTTGCCCCGAGTTGTGAACCTTTAGAGATTTTACGGGACTATAATATGGTAGGATTACTGATTATTTCTCACTGTGACCTGGGCAAGGAGTTCCTCAATGCAGCAGAACTTATCATGGGAAGGCTGGAAGGTGCCGACCATGTTTCCATTACCCAGACAACGGAAAGCAAACAGATCCTGGACGATATCGCCCGGAAGATAGATGCTCTGGACCAGGGGGACGGCGTGCTGGTGCTGACAGACATGTTTGGCGGCACCCCTTCCAACCTGAGCCTTTCTTTCCTGAATGAGGAGATGGTTGAGGTGCTGACAGGGGTGAACCTCCCCATGGTCATCTCCGTTGCAAGAGACCGGGATCGCATGAGCTTAAGGGACTTAGGTGAGAAAGCCGAGGAGGCAGGAAAGCAGAGCATCACCCTGGCCGGAAAGCTGCTGTCAGGGCCATGAGTTGCCTTACGAAAGTAAATAGGGATAATTTTCCGTTATTTCAGCAAGATATCTTAGAGATTGAAAGGGATTCCTTCCCCGACCCTTGGAACTTGAACTCTTTTTCAAGGGAGATAGGCCGATCAATTTCACACCTGTGGATCTCTCTGAAGAACGGGGTACTAAGGGGATATATCTGCTTCTGGATCCTTGCAGATGAGGTCCATCTGATGAACCTCTGTGTCCATGGTCCGTGGCGTGGAAAGGGGCTGGGGGAGCGGCTTCTGCGTAAAATGGTTGAAGTCGGCGTTTCAAAGGGCGTCAAGACCGCCTGGCTGGAGGTCAGGCCTTCAAACCTCATTGCCAGGTCTCTGTACAACAAGACCGGCTTCAGGGAGGTGGGGCTCAGGCCCGGGTATTACAGGGAAACCGGTGAGGACGCCATTATCATGTCCATGCCCCTGTACTCTTAAGTGACAGCGTTGAGAGTGGTTATGGAGGCGCGTGGGTCTTCATGCTGGGCGTTTTCCAAAGCATTTAAGGCGGATGGGCAATGAGAAAGAGGCAGCAGTAGAGGAATCTGCCTGGAAAGCATGGCAAATATGCAACCTGTGCGGTCAGACTTCAGCCATTGTGGATACGGGATCTATCCCGTCCGTGGGGGCCTCTTTTCCAAAGGACGCAAGACCCTATCTCATTTTAGTAGGGGCGGCAGCATGCGCTTGAAATAAGCTACGGGAA
>DREN01000008.1 GCA_011051075.1 Deltaproteobacteria bacterium
GATTACAACGTGCCCCTTGAGGAGATCAACGCGGCCGTGGCCGCGGGAAACACCACCATGAGCCATTTTCTCTTGGGCCTCTCCCCCTGTTCCATCCGTCTGGACCCATACGTGCCTACGGCCGATGAATTTCCCCAGATCCGGGCCGAAGAGATCGGGATCCAGATCAATCCGCGTGGTGTCCTCCAGACCATCCCCTGCGTCGCCTCCTATGTGGGCGGCGATATCGTGGCCGGCGTCATGTCGTGCGGCATCCCCGAGCACGAAGAGGTCAGGGGCCTGATTGACATCGGCACCAACGGGGAGATCGCCATCGGCAACCAGGACTGGCTGGTCTGCTGTTCGGCCTCCGCAGGTCCTGCCTTTGAGGGCGGCGGGACCCGGTGCGGCATGCGGGCCGTCAAGGGGGCCATTGAAAAGGTCGTCATCTCGGAGGGCCAGCTCGATTACCAGGTCATCGGGAATGCCAAGCCCAGGGGCATCTGTGGCTCAGGCCTGATCGATTGCATCTATGAACTTGTCAAAAACGGGATTATCGATCCCCTGGGAAAATTCCACAGGGATCGAAAAGACGATCGGCTGAGGATCGAGGATAACATCCCTGAATACATCATCGCCTACCCGGAGGAAACCGAATCGGGCGCCGCGGTTGTCATTACCGAGTTAGACATCGACAATCTCATTAAATCCAAAGGGGCGGTCTTCGCCGCCATCAAATCCTTGACAGACTACATCGGCCTCGGGTTTGACATGATCGAGACCTTCTATGTGGCCGGCGGGTTCGGGAGTTACCTGGATATCTCCAAATCCATCGCCATCGGGCTCCTCCCGGACATCTCAAGAGAGAAGATACGATTCATCGGGAACAGCTCGCTGACAGGGGCCCGCATGGCCCTCCTATCAGAAACCGCCATGGAGACCTGCATCAATGTATCCAGGTCCATGACCAATGTCGAGCTTTCCACCTACCAGCCTTTTACCGAGGAGTACATCGCTGCCCTGTTCCTGCCCCATACCAACCGTAAGCTTTTCCCGTCGGTGACCTACTGACACACGGGCCAGGCTGACGGCCGGCCCGTGAGAAGCGGGACGCTGGTAGGATAGTAAGAAATTCAATCGATCAAATGGTATTCGTTTTCATGTGCAATGGTCTCGCCCCTTTTTAGAGAAAACTCCACTCCAGGGGGACTCATTTCCAGCCTCTTGGCCACTTGCCTAATCGACATGCCCAACTCGCTGACAGCCCAGAAACAGAACAGAGAAAATTTTCTCGATCCCTGTCGTTTATGAATATCTTTCGACGCTCTATCCCCGGATCATGATGTGATGCAGCACACCGGGCGCGTCCAACCGAGCTTGTCTTGGCATGGCATACCATTGCCACATAACCCAGCACATTGCCAACTTATTTTTCTACCAGCGTCCCCCTTCATGGAACGTTTATTGAATCCATATCTATTATCACGGGATAACGATGATCGGAAAAGAGGTTCATTATCTACCAAGTTTCCCACCATATGCCCGCCTGCTATCCTGCTTGTTTTGCGTTCTCTGTTTATGAGGATCAACCTCCCTGACCCGGTTTTACCGAGATACTCACGGCGGGTTGGATCAGAGCCCCATAACCATTGCCGCTTAGGGCTCACTCAAAAATAACTGGTACTTTTCCGAGTTATAGATGTTGGGGAGGGGAGTGAGCCCTTATTTCAAGCGCATGCTGCCGTCCCTATGGCAATGAGATAGGGTTTTGCGGCCTTTGGAAAAGAGGCCCCCACGGACGGACTCCCGGCACCAGCGGGATAGATCCCCTATCCACAGTTGCTGAAGTCTAACTGCACAGGTCGAAAGATTTGAGACGAGTCTTGCCGTTAAAATAAGGGGAAAGACCTCTTTACTATTACCACATTTCCTGATAAACAACAACCCTGCGTTGACGGCCCTGTAAAGGGTCTTTTTGCGTGGATTCAGGAATTGAGGGATTGAATCCCACAGGGCGCGGGATTGGATATTCTGATAGGGTTTAGGGGATTACACCGTCTTGAACAGGACTTTAACCACAGAAAAAGAGAGGATAGGATAGTGGCATCAAGAGCAAAAACAGTGAGAGCAGACCAGAAGGCATATTGGGAGGAGAAGTTAAATCAGAGGTTGTCGCTTCTGGCCGATCAGGGGGCTGAGCCCAGGAAGGTTGCCAGAGACACTACAGTGAGGCAGTTGCGTGCCAAGCTGAGAGAGACCGAGAAGAGGCTCCAGTCCATTGAAGAAAAAGAGAAAAAATTAGAGGAGCTGGCCAGGGTCAAGGCTGAAAGGCTTGCCGCACCAAAGAAGAAAGAGAAGAAGAAAACGGCTGCCGAAGAAAAGGCCGCTGAAAGCAAACGCCAGCAGAAGAAGAGGAAGAAAAAAGAAGGCAAAGGTAAGGGGTAGGTTTTCAGACGCTTGGACTCGGCCCTCAGACGCACATGATGCCATTCTTCTCCGCCATCCGTGGAAGCGCTTCAGGGCTGAATCTGAGCTTTCTGAACAGCTTTTCCTGTACCTTCAGACAGAGAGAAAAATTTTTTTCAATCGCCCTTGAGATATCCTTTTTGTTCCTGCCGTATCGCTCAAGGATATAGGCCAGACGTTCTTCCAGACTTACGATCCTGTCATGATTTACCCTCTTATCCGAGTAATAAACTATCTCCTTTTCAGAGTAGTCCCCGTTCGGGGAATAACTTCTCAGTCTCACGTGCTCTGCAACTATGGGGGCGATTTCGGGAAGCTGGTTTTCCATGCAGATCTGCCTCCCTATTTCCGAGTGGTCCAGGCCTGATTTCAGGGACGCTGTCTTGCCGATATCGTGCAGGAGGGCAGCGGCGGTGGTCATTTCAACGGATACCTGCAACCCTGCCTCCCGAAGGCCTGTGGCGATCAGGCAGCTTACCCTTGCCACTACCACTGAATGGGCCTTGATATTCTCGAGCATATGGTACCTGTCCATGAGATCAAGACACTCTTGAACGGTTGGAATCATTTCCGCCTCCTCTTTGCCGCCGGGCACCCGCAGGTCAACCTGAACCCCTGTATGGGCCGCTGAAGGGAAAACGTGGGGTCCCTTCTTCTGATAATTTCGTAACATCTCAAGAACCCCACCTCCCCTGGATACCGTTTTCAGTCTGAATTTTCCACCCTCAAAGCGAATACTCTATATCAGCAACAGGATTATCGTTCAACTGAAAAACAAGGCTGCCGCCGCTCCAGGCAGAGAGGCCTTTCGTCTGTCTACGGTGTTGACAAAGGGATCTGTTTCCCATATTTTGTACCTGTTCCAGATGGATTGCGGGCTTGGACCCGCGCATAAACATCACCCCAGTGTCACCTTGTAAGGAGAAAAACCATTTCTGATTTTTCACAGAACAACAGCCGGATAACCTCCTTTCACATACTGAAAAAGGACAGGAAGCACCTTAAGACCCAGCTCAGGCTCCACTCCAAGTGGAAAAAGACGGTGCTGGTTATCCCGTTACTGGCCAGTGAGTATACCGAACCGGATAATCTGCCAGTATTCAGGAATATCCTCAAGCAGTTGAGGGATATCACCTATGTGTCAACCGTTATCTTCGGCCTTGACATGGCCACGGAGGAGGAGGCCTTCCTGCTGAGGGACCATATAAGGGAATACGGCCTGAAGAACTCCCTGATTCAGTGGAACGACGGCGCCGGTTTCAACGGTATATACGATGCCCTCAACAGGGCGGGGTTCAGCATAAGCCAGCCCGGCAAGGGGAGGAACATGTTCCTGAGCTTCGGGATCGCCATTGCCCTGGGCGCCGGATCCGTCGGACTGATCGATGCTGACATCCGGACCTTCAAGCGTATTCAACTGGACCGGCTCTTTTATCCGGTTGTTTTACTGAACTACGATTTTTCCAAGGAATACTACTCC
>DREN01000177.1 GCA_011051075.1 Deltaproteobacteria bacterium
AACAAAGGGGGATGAATAGGAAAAAGTGGCAATAATACAAAAATCCTGTCTCTTAAAGCTATTAAACACAACCGGCATGTCTGCCACGGTAGATATGCCGACTTCTTCTGCAAAGAGGGCCTGGGTAGCCTTTTTGCCGCTGGGATACTCCTTTAAAGTAACCTCAAGGCCTTCGCCTGAAAAGAACCCTCGTTTCTGTGCTATATAAACGGGAATAGACAGAAAGGATTTTGAAACCCCTACTGTTATCTTTTCTCTAATCCCTGTTTTATCTGACTCGCAGCCCATAAAAGAAAGCCCGCCCTGTTGAGAAAGACCCTCTCCAGATTTATGATCCTCTCCCCTGCCCTGGCAAGGGACGGCAGCATTACCCAACTGGCCCCTTTCAACGTGGAGACCTGGCACGCGGGTGTAAGCCAATGGGAGGGTCTCTCCGGGTTGAACAGCTATTCCATCGGAAATCTCCACCCTTCCGAATATACCCCCCTCTTTGTCACAGCATCTTCAGGCTCCATCCTCGAACTCTACCGCCAGATCCTATCCGAAATGGGCATACATACCGCCTCCTCTTCCAGAGCCGTTCCCCTCAGATTGATCCGAAGGGAAATACAGGAAATCGTCAACGGAACGTAGACGCAGGCTCATCATCCTGAGATGCGTGTACGATCATTCATCGTCCAGGACCTGTCTCAACTTATGTGACAGCTCCTTGATCTTGAACGGTTTCTGGATAAAGCCATCGCATCCCCGGTTGAGTATCTCCTGGGCCTGGCCGTTGATGCTGTACCCGCTGGAGAGTATGACCTTTACATCCGGGTTGATCTCCCTGAGCGTATCATAGGTCTCGCCCCCGCCCATGTTCGGCATGATCATATCTACGATAACAAGATCAATTCGGTCACTGTTTTTTTCATAGACCCCGACGGCCTCTTTTCCGCCCCCTGCCCTCAGGACCCTGTACCCCAGCTGTTCCAAGAGTTCACCGGCAACTTCCAGTATCATGGGCTCGTCATCTATCAGAAGGATTGTCTCCGATCCCCTCAAGAGATCCCTGGTAGCCTCTTTCTCTTCATCAACCTCCCCTTCAGAGGCGGGCAGGTAGATAGTGAAGGTGGTTCCATGCCCCTTTTCACTGTAGACATTTATGAACCCGCCGTGGTTCTTGACGATGCCGTATACAGAGGCCAGCCCCAGGCCCGTTCCCCTCCCCATCTCCTTTGTGGTGAAGAAGGGATCAAATATGCGCTTCCTGGTGGCCTCATCCATGCCCACACCAGTGTCGGTGACAGATACCTTCACGTACCTCCCCGGTTCAATGGAGAAGGGCTGAACGTAGGTTTCGTCAAGGATGAGGTTCTCCGTTTCCACGTACAGGTCCCCGCCCCCGGGCATGGCGTGCCACGCGTTCACGTATAGATTGAGAAGGACCTGCTCCATCTGTCCCCGGTCAACCTCCACAGGCCAGAGGTCTTCCTGGAATTTTTCACGCATGGTGATCTCTTTCCTGGTCCGGCCGAACATCTGGTTCTGTTTCTGGATGAGTTCATTCAGATCGGTGCGCCTTACCTCGTACTTTCCTCCCCTGGCAAAACCGAGGAGTTGCTTTGTCAGCTCTGCCGCGCTTTCGACGTACCCCTCTATCCCCTTTAGATGTTCAAAATCCCGGTGGGATGAATCCTTGTCCATGAGCAGCAGGGAGGCCCGGCCCTGCATGGCCATGAGCAGGTTGTTGAAATCGTGGGCAATCCCCCCTGCCAGGGTGCCAAGGGACTCCATCCTCTGGGCCTGCTGGAACTGGGCCTCCAGCCTTTTCTGCTCGGTGATATCCCTCAGGAAGTTAAGGGTAGCCGGTCTTCCTTCCCATTCTATGAGAACCGCGTTGAGTTCCACGGATATCTCTTCCCCGGACCTGTTTATGATCGTGAAGGGATAACGGGGGGGAAGCCTTTCTCCCTTGAGTCTCTTCAGGTGTCTTTCATCGACCAGGTCTCGGTCTTCAGGATGAATGAAATTCACAAAGGGTATCCTGGCTAATTCCTCCGCTGGGTACCCGGTCATCTCCACGGCCCTGGGGTTTTCGAATTTGATCACCCCGTCCTGTGCGATAAAGATGGCGTCTGTGGCGTTTTCAATGAGGAGGCGGTATTTCTGCTCGCTCTTCTGCAGGGCGTTTCTGGCCTCTGTCATCTCGGTGATGTCACGGATATGTTCGGCGACCATAACCACCTTTTCCGCATCGTCAAAGACAGGGTATACGTTGATCTCCCGGGTGATCCCGTCCACCGGGTTGGTCTTTTCCAGGCGCACCGGTCTTCCCGTCTCAAACACCTCTTTGGCGTGGCAGGGTTCGCAGGGTCTGTCACGGTGCATGTACACCTGGTAGCAGTAAGGGCTGCCCGCGCGTTCTTCAGGCGGGATGTACTCGTGGCCGTGCCAGTTGCTGAGCACCACCCTCAGGTCCCTGTCGTGGACCGTGAGAAGGTCGGGTATGGCCTCAAGGGTGTTCTGGAGGAGGGTCTCCGAGTTTCTCAGTTCCTCTTCCAGGCGCGTCCGTTTACCTATATCTATGTAGATCCCGTAGGCCCCCACATGTTCATGATCAACGATTATGGGCACCCCGAAGAACTCAACGTCCACGGCGGTACCGTCCTTTCTGTACCGCTTCCCGGTCCCGTGAATGGGGTCTCCTTTGAGCGCGACCTGCGTATAGCGCCCGGCCTCGTCCATGGATTCGGTCCGGGCGAGCGTTTCATCGAGGTTTTTGCCTGTGAGCTCTGATTCCTTAAACTGGAACAGATCTTCAAAGTAGCGGTTGCAGGAAAGGACCCGATGCTCCCTGTCAACGGTGACTATGGGCAGTCCGCTGTGCAGAAGGATAGACTCAAGGGATTTCTTCTGATACTCCAACTCCTTTTCAAACCGCTTTCTCTCACTTATATCAAGGGATACTGACAGGAGACACTTCTCTCCGCCAAATTCTATGACCTCCCCTGAAAGAAGCATGGAGAGGATATCTCCCCCCCTGGTATGAAACTGTATTTCAACGTTCTCTACACGGCCTTCTTCCTTTATGCGGCGGATTACCCTCTTACGTTCATCCGGGTCTGGCCATATGCCCAGTTCAAGGGATGTGCGGCCGATCACCTCCTCCCTTTCATAACCCATGGACTGGAGGAAGTTCTCGTTTACCTCTACGTACCGGCCCTCTTCAAGGGAACTGATGACCACCCACACGGGGCTTTGATGAAAGGCCTTCTTGAACTTCTCCTCGGATAGGCGCAGGCCGTTTGTGAGCCGGTCCACCTCCCGGGTGACCCGGCGTGAGAATACCGCGGTCAGCACAAGTCCCAAGATCAGGCCGCAGAGGCAGAGAACCCCGATCATCACCAGTACGGGCCGTGATTCAAGATCCATTTCTTGTCTGGAAAGCCCCACGTGGAGCACTGTGCCCCCCTCTCCAACGGATCGGGACAGATCAAAGATAACAGACCCTTTATGGTCCCTGAACTCCCGGATGGAGACCGCATCCCGGACCGGGGCCCCGGCGCTGGAAAGCCCTTTGGGCATCTCCCTGCCTGGGAAATAGAGAAAGGTCTTCCCGTCCTTTTTCATGAGGGCGTAAACGCATGCACGGTTGGAGAGGACCAGGGACCGCAGGATTTCAAGCACGGCCTTACGGTCGTTCCGGGGCATTAACCTTCCGATCTCCACTGTCCGGGTGCTGACCTTGAGCTTAAAAGCCCCTATCGTATCCTGCCGGTGTTGGTGGAGGGCAAATATGGCAGAGACCAGACCGATCGCCCCCACCAGGAGGATGATCAGGGTGATTAACGCAAAAAAGATCCTCTTTCTGGTTTTCACTGGTCTTTCTCCTCCTCATTCTCTTTTTGGTGGACGCGTTGGTCCCTGTTCTGAATAGAGG
>DREN01000015.1 GCA_011051075.1 Deltaproteobacteria bacterium
GACTCATGGGTGGTCCTCTTGGTTTTCAACGGCCCTGTCCACCCTCAAGCCTGTTTAGAGGCTCCCGGCTGACCGGGCAGGCACCCGGGATTCCAGGCCTGAAAACAGTGCCGTCAACTCAACATCAAGCGCCTGTTGATGCGGGTTTCCAGCAGAAAAAACCAGGGTCCTGTTTCTAAGACCCGGTCAATTCCTGACGAAATCGCCGTGAAAGGGGATACAGATAGATCTCTTTGACCGCTCTACCCTCCCGGGTACGGTCCCGGTCCATGCGGCCGCGGCCGGTCGTTTTTCCCACGTGTATCCAGTTGGCCGCCTTATAACAGGTGCCTTTGAAGCGTCTCCGGTCAACCAGTGTCTCCAGAAGGGCCGGACGATAGCCGTAGCAGCCCTGCCAATCCTCCGCCACGGTCCTGGCGGCTAAGGCAAGAGCCCTGCTGGCAAGGTTTTTCACATCAACCCATGGAAAAATCAGGAACCGGCTGTTATTGATGATCTTTTGCAAATTGGCCTTTCGTTGATCGTCGGACCAGCCTATCCATCGGTCCCGCGGCGCCATCTTCCAGGCCGGGCTGGAAAATTGAAAACAGCCGAGAATGTCATCGGTGGCTCCGGAGTAAATAAAATAGCGCAGCTGCGCCCCAAAGGGCAGCTTGTACCCCAGGTAATGATAGCGGTCAACATATTCATACCAGAGCTCTCTCTGTTCTCGGTTATCAACCCTTGTCAGAAATAAAGGAGACAGTTCCCGCAGCTCTGCGGAAATAGTGGGTTGAGGGTTCGTCCTGCCGGTCCGTTGAACCTTTACCGAGCCTTTAACAGTGTGCTGGTTTCTGCATTCCGGAAGCTTGATAGTTCCTTTTTCGTCCAGACGTTCAAGAAACTGTCGGCATTCAACGCTTTTAAGCTTCCCGGTAGGTCTCTTCCACGAGAACAGCTCACAGACCGTATTGGCAAGCTCGGTCCGGCTGAGCTTCGGGAAGGTTTCTACTAACTCCATTATTTCGGCTAACTGCTTAGAACTGACCGTTTGCCCACAAAATCTCTCTAAACATCCTGATTCCATCTGATCACCTGCCTTTTGTGACCATCCTTCATTAACCTGTACAGGCGTTCAACAGGTATGTTCTGGACCCTTTTTACTTTCCTGCAAGTTTCTTCGTCAATCCATCAGAAATCCATATAACAGACCGGTAATACTCCCATGTGTGATCAATCCGTTCCCGGAAAGCAGTCACTGAATAAACAGCCCTGCCAGCGATTCGTTAAATCCGGTCATGTACGGTTCTGGTGCCTGATGGTCTCTTCCTTTTCCTCGGCATCCACCTCCACGAAGATGCTGTCGGCCTCGTTATTCCTGAGCGTGAGGACAAAATCTCTCAGTTTAACAGCCACCGGATCTTTCAGGGGGGCGCGTCCCTGGATCTGGATCAGGGTGTTGGGGACTATGCCCATCTCTCTTATCCTCCTGCCCATATCCCCTGTGGCAGCAACCCTCCTTATGATCCCCTCCTGGTTATCCCACATCTCCCGCATCCTTATCACCTTTTTCATGCTGAGAACACTCTCCTCTTTCTTCTGTTCTTATGGGCCGGCACATGGCTCTTCCCTGTTAGGCCTCGGGGAACCGTTGAAGCGAATCACGTATGCCTGCCACGGTATCGGGAGTCGCAATCAGGAGGTGCTCTTCGATCTCCTTTCCGCCCAGGTGCTCGTTGAGGAAAAACCCATCTCCGTTCATGGTGTAGAACTTTGCCCCTGCCGCCTCAACAATTACCCTGGCCGCAGCCAGGTCCTGATACGTTTCATGGCTGATTATGGCCCCCTCAGCCTGACCCCCGGCAACGTAACAGAGATGGGCCCCCGTGCACCCCAGGCTGCGGATCTTTCCGGGAAAGGAGGCACGGTAGTGGTTGTGAAAACGCGCATAGGTGAAGAGTACGCTCTCATCGTTCAGACCGGACTGGCACAGAGCGGAAATCTCCTTGTCTCCCAGATAGGCCTTCTGTCCTGCCCGGGCATGAAAAAGATCTCCCGTTGCCGGCATATAGAACAGGCCAAAAACGGGCCAGGAGTTTTCCAGGAGCGCCAGGGAAATGCCCCAGACAGGGATCCCCCCCTGAAAGTTGGCAACCCCGTCCAAGGGATCAAAGACCCACAGGAACCTCGTGCTGTCGTGGCTGTAGCCATGGTCCGCCCTGTTGTTGGCGAATATCAGGTGTTCAGGGAAACGATCCGCAAGGCGATCGTGAAAAAGATCGGTCAGATGCAGCTCTGCCTCCACCACAAGATCTTCATCAAACCTCACCCCTCCCCTCCCCTTACCGTAAAAATGGAGGGCCTCGGTCCCTGCATCACGAAGCGTGTCCATGGCAAATTCCGTCAGTTCCTCAATCCTGTGTAAATCCTCGACCACTGTAACACCTCCCATCAGCCTAAAACGGCCTTTGAAACGATTACCTTTTCCATCTCCTTAGTGCCTTCGTAAATCTCCAGAATCTTGGCGTCCCTGTAGAGCCGCTGGACCCTGTACTCGTCTATATACCCGTAACCGCCGTGCATCTGAACCGCCTCATCAGCGCAGCGGACGGCCATTTCAGCGCAGTACCACTTGGCCATGGCAATCAGGCCATGATCGATCTTCCCCTGATCAACGGCCCAGGCCGCCTCGTAGTAGAGGTTCCTGGCGGCCCTGATCCGGGTGGCCATCTCGGCTATCTTGAACCGGGTCACCTGAAAGGATGCCACGGAGGCCCCGAACTGGCGCCTCTGCCTGACGTGACGTACCGATTCCTCCAGGGCGGCCCGGGCAAGGCCAACGGCCTGGGCGCATATGTGAAGCCTTGTGCGGTTGAAAAAGGCCATCAGCTCATGAAACCCGTCTCCCTCCCTGCCCACCAGGTTGAGGGCGGGTACCCGGACCTGGTTCAGGGCTATCTCGGCCGTATCAGAGGCCCTGATACCCATCTTTCCCCTGATTTTTGTGGATTGGTATCCGGGTGCGTCCGTGGGGACCAGGATAAAGCTGTGTCTCCTGTGGGGTGAGGGGTTTTCCGGATCAGTGAGACAGAAAACAAGCATGTAGTGGGCCAGATTACCGTTGGTGGCAAACATCTTGGAGCCGTTGATCACCCATTCATCACCCTCCCTCACTGCGGTGGTGGCCGCGGCCGTTACATCACAGCCGGCATCAGGCTCTGTGATGGCCGTGCCCATGATGGTCTCCCCTGCCACCAGCCGAGGAAGGATCAGCCCTTTCTGGTCTTCCGAGCCGAAGAGGCCTATGAGCTCCGATCCGAAGGTGGTGGAGAGGATGGCCTGGCCGATCCCTGGATCAACGGCCCAGAACTCCTCGGCTATGAGACAGTGCTCGAAAAAACCGTATCCGGCCCCATCAAACTCCTCGTCTATAAACACGCCCACAAAGCCCAGTTCGCAGGCCTTTCGCCACAGGTCCAGGTCAAAGGACTCGTTCCGGTCAAACTCCTGGGCCCTGTCGGGGAACTCCCCTTGTGCAAACTCCCGGGCCGCCTTTATTATATCCTCCTGCTCCCTGCTCAGTGCAAAATCCATTGATCTCTCTCACCCCTCTCTTATAACTCATCCTTCAGGGCATCAGCAACCTTGAACAGATCATCCACAACCCCGTAATCCGCAACCCTGAAGATAGGGGCCTTGCGGTCCCTGTTAACGGCTATCACGGTACCCGCCCCTGTGATCCCAGCCACGTGCTGAAAGGCCCCACTGATACCCAGGGCAAGATAGACTTTGGGCCTAACCGACTTCCCGGAGGTTCCAACCTGGTGATACTTGGGCAGCCAGTTCTTGTCTACCACCGGCCTTGAACAGGATAAAGTGGCCCCCATACGATCTGAAAGCTCCCTGATGGGGGCGATCTTCTCCTCCTCCCCGACCC
>DREN01000427.1 GCA_011051075.1 Deltaproteobacteria bacterium
CCGATCGAGACCGCTTTGTCCTTTCTCCAGGCCACGGTTCAATGCTCCTTTACAGCCTGCTTTACCTGACCGGATACGATCTCTCCCTGGATGATATCAAGGATTTCCGCCAGTGGAAAAGCAGGACACCGGGGCACCCCGAATATGGCCTGACCCCTGGTGTAGAAATAACCACTGGTCCCCTGGGTCAGGGCTTTGCCAGCGGGGTGGGCATGGCCATGGCAGAACGCTTCCTGGCCGCACGCTTTAACCGGCCGGAAGGAGAGATTGTCAACCATTTCACCTACGGCATAGTAAGTGACGGAGATCTCATGGAGGGCGTATGCCATGAGGCTGCCTCCCTGGCGGGGCACCTGGGCCTGGGCAGGCTTATCTACCTGTACGATGACAACCATATCTCCATTGAGGGTAAGACCGACATCTCCTTCACAGAAGACAGGGCCGCGCGATTTACCGCCTACGGTTGGCACGTTCAGACGGTGAGGGACGGCAATGATCTTGAGGCCATTGAGGATGCGGTCATGAAGGCCAGGGAAGAGGGAGACAGGCCCTCGTTGATCGCAGTGAAGACCCTCATAGGCTTTGGAAGCCCCAACAAGGAGGACCATCCATCAGCACATGGAGAACCCTTGGGTAAAGATGAGATAAGGCTTACAAAGGAGAACCTGGGATGGCCCCAGGAGCCACCCTTCCTTATACCTGAAGATGTAAAGGCCCTGTTCCGCAGGGCAGTTGAAAAGGGACGGGCAGAGGAAGAGGCATGGGAGGAGATGTTTCGTTCCTACAAAGAGGCATTTCCTGAGCTGGCGGCTGAGTGGCAGAGGTTCATGGACGGAGGACTGCCGCAGGGATGGGAGAATGAAATCCCCTCCTTTCAGGCAGATACAAAGGGAATGGCCACGCGCGTTGCCTCCGGCACTGTCCTGAACGCCGTAGCGCACCGGATACCCAACCTCATGGGCGGTTCCGCGGACCTGGCCCCGTCCAACAAGACGGAGATCCGAGATTCACACGATTTTCAGCGGGGTATGTTGGATGGGCGCAACGTGAGATTCGGGGTACGTGAACACGGGATGGGAGCAATCCTGAACGGCATGGCCCTCCACGGGGGGATAATCCCCTACGGGGGGACCTTTCTCATCTTCTCCGACTACATGCGGCCCGCCATCCGGCTGGCGGCCCTCATGGGACTGAAGGTCATCTATATCTTTACCCACGACAGCATCGGCCTTGGCGAGGATGGGCCCACACACCAGCCCGTTGAACAGTTGGCGTGTCTGAGGGCGATCCCCGGTCTCACCCTCATCAGGCCCTGCGACGCCAATGAAACGGCCGAGGCCTGGAAGGTGGCCCTAAAGTCCACGGGACCGGTTGCCATCGCCCTTACCAGGCAGGGGGTCCCTGTGCTTGACCGTGACATTTACCCTCCTGCTGAAAACCTGGGCCGCGGGGCCTATGTGCTGAAGGATCCCCCGGGCAGGGAACCGGAGGTCATTCTGATCGCCACGGGTTCAGAGGTCCACATCGCCCTTGAGGCCTCATCAGAACTGGCACAAAGGGGGATAGGTGCACGTGTGGTGAGCATGCCCTCATGGGAGCTGTTCAACAGGCAGGATAAGGGGTACAGGGACCAGGTCCTGCCCCCCCGCATAGAGGCCAGGGTTGCCGTTGAGGCGGGTATTTCCCAGGGGTGGCACAGGTACACTGGCCACAGGGGCAGGATAATGGGGCTGGACCGGTTCGGGGCCTCAGCCCCCAGCGGGGTACTCTATCAAAAATTCGGATTTACGCCGGGGAAGGTTGCTGAAGCAGCAGAGGCCCTGGCAAGGGGCGCCGGGGGTGAGCCCTAAGCGTAGCTCCTCTCCCCGAATATCCTCGTGCCTATTCTCACCATATTGGCCCCCTCCTCAAGGGCCACCCTGTAGGAGTTGGACATGCCCATGGACAGGTGCTTCATCTCCACACCCGGGATATGAGCCTGCTCAATCTCATCAAAGAGGCTTTTTGTCCTCCTGAAATAGGGGCGGGCATCCTCGGGATCTCCGGTAAAGGGACCCATGGTCATGAGTCCCTTTACCTTGACATTCACCAGACCCGAGATCTCCCTGATCAGGGCAAGTGAATCTGAAGGCATGACCCCTGCCTTCTGGGGTTCTTCGCCGCTGTTTATCTCAATAAGCACGGGCATGGTCCTGCCTATGTTCTGGCAGGCCCTGTCTATGGTCCTGGCGAGTTTGAGGGAATCGACCGTCTCTACCATGTCGAATATCTTAGCCGCCTTTTTGGCCTTGTTGGACTGCAGGTGCCCGATCATGTGCCATTTTGCCGCAGGGCCTATGGCCTCAAACGATCTCTCAGCCTCCTGGACGTAGTTGTGTCCGATAATGGTGAGGCCCGCCTGGATGGCCTCCCTGATCTCCTCCACGCTCCGGGTCTTTGCGGCGGCCACAAGCTGCACACCTTCAGGGAGTTCAGATAGGATCCTCTTGATGTTTTCTCCGATCATTTCCAGCCTCCTTTGATCAGAAATTAATACCCCAAATACCGTGGCCGTGTAAAGGGCTATTTCCGGGATCAGGGCTCCGTCATACTTGTTCATAACAGCTTGAAATCATGTTGGTATAGACGGCTTTTAAAATTCTCGCGCAAAGCCGCAATGCACGCAAAGAACAAAAGGAAAAGCTTTGCGACTTCGCCTCTTTGCGTGAGATTACCTTCTCTTCAACTCTTCAACTTGCGTGATATCAGCACGTTTGCGTCGACTTTGACCTTTCCCTGTCCGGGGATAAACCTGTTGAATGCCCGCCCATATCTGTGTTAAAGTCAGGTTCAGGAATGAACCTTTCAGTACATATTAAGGAGCCGGCATGACAAAGGAAGACGCAGGACATTACGCAAAAAAACATGCAGATCATATGCAGAAGAACCCGGCCATTGAGGCGGCCCTGAGACAACAGGCATCAGACCTGGAGCTGCCTTGCGCTGTTGCCTTCAAGGTTGCGGGCGATCTGGATGTGGCCCCGGGAGATGTGGGGGTTACAGCGGATCTTCTGGAAATGAGGCTGATAAAATGCCAGTTGGGCCTCTTCGGTTACCGACCGGAGAAGCAGGTTGTCAAACCGGCCGAGCAGGTCTCAGAAGAGTTGGAAAAGGCGATCAAAGGCGCCCTTGATAGGGGAAGGCTTCCCTGCGCCAGCGCCTGGAAAATCGCCAGGGACCTGGGCATCAGGAAAATGGAGGTCTCATCGGCCTGTGAGGCCCTGGGAATAAAGGTATGTTCCTGCCAGTTGGGGGCCTTTTAAGGACAGATAATCCAGGCACAAAAAAACACCCCCCATCCGAAAGGGTTATTCGCCGCTTCAGACGGGGGGTGTGGGTTTAAAGGCCCCTACGTTGCTAACAGCTGCACGAACCTCCGCACGAGGCCCCCATCTGCATGCTCGATGCGATGTTGAACCCGGCGCCCATGGGGCTGTTCACATAATCAACCGTAATAGGTTTAATGCTCTCAAACAGGGGCTTATCAATCACGTATGTGATACCTTTTTCATCGAAAACCTCGTCCGTTTCCCGTGACTCATCCAGAGCCATGCCCAGTGAGGGCCCTGATCACCCACCCTGGGAGAGCATAATCCTGATGGCCGGGATCTCATCCCTGTCCTTCAGGAAGTCTTTTATCATTTCACTTGCCTTCTCAGTAACCTCGAACATGTTGTCCTCCTTATAATTTCCTTGACTGTTCTTGTTATTATACGCACTCACACAGATTTGTCAAATTATAATCCTACTGGTCAGAACCTCACCTTACTGTATAGAGAACCGGGGGCGCGGGAAAGGTTTCGGATTTTCTCGACCTGTACGGTTACCCTTAGTCCGTGGGGGTCTCTTTTCCAA
>DREN01000230.1 GCA_011051075.1 Deltaproteobacteria bacterium
CTCCCAATACGGCAGCGGTAAAGGCCTTGATGCCGGCGATATAGCCCATGGTTGGAAATATGGCGTTATAGTAGAGGCCCACCAGGACACCGGCCATGCCGCCCATTGCAGAGCCTATGGCAAAGGTAAAGGAGATCACCCGGTTCACCCCGATCCCCATGAGGGCAGCGGTGGTCTTGTCCTGGGATACGGCCCGCATGGCCGTGCCTATTTTGGTCCTGTGGATAATCATATGCAGGATGACCATGAACAGTACGGTGATGGAGAGGATATAGATCTGGATCCAGGTCATGGACACCTCCCCCAGACTCAGGGCGGGTTTGAGAAAAAAGGCGGGAAGCAGGTCCCTGGGGTATGACTTGATCTGAGAACCCCAGATCATCAGGGCCAGGTTCTGGAGGAATATGGACATGCCGATGGCGGTAATCAGGGCCGCCAGCCTGGGGGCCTTCCGCAGGGGGCGATAGGCGATGAAGTCCAGAATGACTCCGAAAAAGGCGCACACAAAAATCGTAATAAAGAATGCGGCCAGAAAGGGAAGGCCCAGGAGGGTTACCATGGTATAGGCTAAAAAGGCCCCTAACATATATATCTCTCCGTGGGCGAAGTTTATCAGCTGGATGACGCCGTAGACCATGGTATAACCCACGGCTATGAGGGCATAAACCCCGCCCAGGGTGATGCCGTTAACCAGTTGCTGAAGAAAAAGACTGGATTGGTCCAGGAGATTTTCCACCAAAATACCTTTTACGGTTCAAGAACTTGAGAGGCCGCTGAGGCTTCAAGGGTCGGGTACCACCGGTACATGGGATCCCGCCCCTTGGTCGGCTGAGAAAAGATCGACAACCGTGTACACAAAAAATGGCAAAAAGGGCAGGTCGATTCAGGACCTGCCCCTCAAACCGCTTACCCCTTGATTACTGAAGCTGCTTTTCAGCGCTTACCCACTTCCCGTCCCTGATCTTCTTGACAAATGCGTCTTTTAAGCAGTCTCCGTTCTTGTCAAAATAGGTCTTGCCCGCCACCCCGTCGTAGGCCTTTTCCCTGGAGTTCATGGACGGCAGGTACTCACGTATCTTCTCCCTGTCCCGGCCCGCAACCCTTATGGCCTGAGCGACAATCCCCACGGCGTCGTAGGTATTGGCTGCAAACCAGTTGGGGTCCTTGCCGTACTTTTTCCTGTACGCCTTTATGAAACCGGCGGCCCGGGGCCCTGCCTTATCCGGGAGAAAGGGGGTTGTGACAAATAGACCGTCTGCGTCGGGATTCTTCAGCATGAGGTCGTCGTCCAGGCCGTCAGCACCGAAGAAGGCCACGTTTTTCATGCCCAGGCTCCTTGCCTGGGATATTATGAGGGTGCCCTGGGGGGCGTAACCGGGGATGAAGATTGCGTCGGGTTTCATCATCTTGAACTTGGTGAGCTGGGGCTTGAAATCGGTGGTGTCGGCCGTATAGGCCTCCGTGCCAAGGATCTTTATGCCCAGCTTCTTTGCCTCCTTCATGAAGGCCAGCATCAGTCCCATGGAGTAATCGTTGACCTCATAGAATATGGCTATCCGTTTGAAACCCATGACCGAGTTAATGTACTTTGCCAGGAAGAGCCCCTGAAAATCGTCCCTGTAAACGTTTCTGAAGTAGTAGGGGCTCATCTTGCCGATGCTCACGTTGGTAGAGGCGGGCGAGATGGCGGGGAGTTTGGCCCCCCTGTAAATGGGGAGGGCCGCAAGGGTGGAAGAGCTGCACAGATGCCCCACAACCGCAAAGATCCCGGGGTCGTTGGCGAGCTTTGTGGCAACGGTTGCGGCCTCCTTGGGATCGCACAGTTCATCCTCAAGGATGATCTTCACCCTGTGGCCGTTTATGCCGCCCGCTGCATTGATCTGTTCGCCCTTCAACAGTCCACCGTTTTTCATGCCTTCACCAAACGAGGCCAGCGGACCTGTAAACGGACCAGCAATGGGAATCTTGATGGTGTCGGCCCACGCAACCCCTGCCAAAAGAGAAAACGCAAACAACAAAAGAGATACTTTTTTCATGGCATCCTCCTTTAAGAAACTTCAGTTAAATGCTCGGGGGACGAGACACGACTCATCCTCCCTTACTTCTACGAACCTTTTCCTTTATCCGGTTTATATGACCACGGCCCATCCCCTTGACCTCACAACCCAGTTGAAAATACTCTTCGATCTTCCGGTCATCCAGGATCCCGAAACAGTCCACCACGGCCAGGGGACCCCCGGCCATCCTGACCACCTCTTCTGGCTCAAGCTCCAGGTAGGGTCTGTGACGTACGGCAAAGACCACGGCGTCAGATCCTTCGAGGGCCTTTTTCAGATCAGGGATCATGGAGAACTCCGAGAGGTGCTCCTGGTTGCGGAAAAACCTGGACCAGCTTGCGCCCACCGCAGGGTAGGAGTCCTGCTTTTCCAGTTCCCACCAGTGCTCCACATAGGCGTCATGGGCCCTGACTTCGGCCCCCATTTCCGTGAGTTTTCGAACAATTATCTCGGATCCGCTGTACCGGGTATCCCCCACGTCTTCCCGGTAGGAGGCCCCTAACAGGGTAATCTGGGAGGCGGCGACAATGCGGCCCATATTCCTCAGGGCATCACGGACCAGCTGGGCCGCGTGCAGGCCCCTTGTGTCATTTATATTGATCGCCTCAGGGGTGATCCTGAATATGTCATTGTCAAATCCCATGAGGTGCTTGTAGGCCCACAGTCCCAGGCCCCCGTCCTTTGGAAGGCAGTAACCCCCTATGCCGGGTCCTGGAAACATGATGTTACTGTGCGTTGGACGGACCTTAATGGCGTTGATAACCTTTATGATGTCAACCCCGTTGGTCTCGGCAAACAGACTCCACTCGTTGAGAAAGGCCAGGATGGTGGCACGGTAGCTGTTTTCCACGATCTTGCAGGTCTCGCTCTCAATGGGCCTGTCAAGCACGGTCAGGGGGTAGTCCCCCACGTTCAGGACGTCTGAAAGGAAACGGGTAACCCTTTTCCTGCTCTCCTCGTTTATCCCGCTGCACACCCGCCAGAAATCCCTCCCAGATCTCACATAGTCCCTCCCGGGCATTACCCTCTCAAAGCTGTGGGCCAGAAGGGGTTCATCATCAATTCCACGGGCCTTAAAGCCCTTCTTTATGAGGGGATAGGCGATGTACTCGGTGGTGCCGGGTGGCACGGTGGTTTCTATGAGGACCATGCAGTCAGGGGGTATCTTTGTCCCGATTACCCTGAAGCTCTCTTCAAGGGCCCCGATCTCCGCATAGCCGTTCCTCAGATTACCCAGTTCCTCTTTGAGAAAGTCGCACTGGACATCAACCACCAGAACGTCTGCCAGCTTCAGGGCGTCGTAGGAAAAACTGGCAGTAAGGGTCTTCTTCTCGAGCACGCACCTCTTTATGAGGGGGGCCACCTCGGGATCCTCGGCCTTCACAGGGGAGACGCCCCGGTTAAAAAGGGGGATCTTCCAGAAACTGCGGGGGCTGGGCCTCTGCATGCCGATAACGAACTTGTTGGGCTTTCCCGTTTCCCTGTCCACGGCATCGGCCACCACTCCTGCCATGACGGCCCCCACAAATCCAAGACCCATCACAACTACTATCTCAAATCCCTCTTTGCGCCTGTCCTCTACGAGCTCTTTTAACCTGTTGTATTCTTTGACGTTATCATCCTCTGTGGGGAGGCTGAACCTCTCCCCCTCCGGGCTTACGGAGTATTCCATAAAATTCATTCTCCTTTTACACGAATTCTTTCGACCTGTGCGGTTACCGGTAGTCCGTGGGGGTCTCTTTTCCAAAGGACGCAACAAAATATTCCATCACGACATGGAACGCCCCCTTAGTTGGATTACAGCTTCGGAGCAGGCAGGGACCCGTAC
>DREN01000121.1 GCA_011051075.1 Deltaproteobacteria bacterium
ATAGAGTTTCAGATAAAAATTTTGGCAAGGCCAGAGGGAGGAATCGGAGTAAGTCGTACCCATAGTACGTGGTCGACGATTCCGACCGATAACGCAGTCCAAAATCTTTATCTGGAAGTCTATATGACGCAGACAGACAGTGATCGGTTGCAGTTAGGGGGAAATTAGTTTACCGATTTGAGGGTGAAGTTCCAGGGGGAGTGGCAAAACGGACCGGGGGATCATTTCAGACCGTTGAGGGCGTTTGTTTGGCGGTTATTTTTTTCGCATGCCTTGATCTTGCAATCCCGCCTCAAGCGGAACTCATTTCTGCATGGAGACTCCCTGTATCTTATCGATAAACCCCGAACAAATGGCCTTTGACACTGCCCTGGCCCCGCCTTGCCGGGACTCGGGTTTTTGGGAGGCTGCTGCAACCCACCATATGGCCCTCAAACCCCATATGTTGTAGAGACTTTATGATTGACACACAATATCCGCTTAACTATAATATGGGTCGGGGCAGGTCCAGCCCTTTGCGCCTTACCCTGTTAATGTTTATGCAGAACCTTTACCACCGGGTCTTCGAGAGGATCCAGGGTTCTCATGGTTGTTCAAGTATCTTTATCTATTGGGCTCCCATGGCAACACGGGCACTCACCGGGATTAACAGATGAACAGAAGAGCAGAGCTTCAGGCATACGATGAGAGCAAGATAAAGACACTCAGCTCTCTTGAACATATCCGCCTCCGTACCGGCATGTATATCGGTCGGCTCGGTGATGGCTCCACCTATGACGACGGCATATATATCCTTCTCAAGGAGGTGGTGGATAACGCCATTGACGAGTTTATAATGGGGTTCGGCAGGAAGGTGGTCATCACCGTAAGGGATAACCTGGTCACCGTAAGGGATCATGGCCGCGGGATCCCACTGGGGAAGGTGATCGACTGCGTATCTGTCATTAACACGGGGGCCAAGTATAACGACGATGTTTTCCAGTTCAGTGTGGGCCTGAACGGAATCGGGACCAAGGCGGTCAATGCACTCTCCTCCCACTTCAAGGTGATCTCATATCGCGGCGGCAGGTACAGCGAGGCTGAGTTCAAGCGGGGGAGGCTCAGGGCCAAGAACCGGGGGAACAACTCTGCGGAACCGGACGGCACCTATGTGGAGTTCCTGCCCGACAGGGAGATCTTCGGCCATTACCGGTTCAACATGGAGTACGTTGAAAAGCGCATGTGGAGCAGCGCGTGCCTAAACAGCGGCCTGAGTTTTATCCTTAACGGCAGGAGGTTCGCCTCCAGAAGGGGCCTCTTTGACCTGCTCTACTCCGAGGTTGGGGATGAAGTGGGGTACGACATTATCTACCACAAGGGGAAATACCTGGAGTTCGCGTTTACTCATACCACCGGTTACGGTGAGACATATTTCTCATTTGTGAACGGTCAGTTCACCACCGACGGTGGCACCCATCAGGCGGGCTTTCGCGAGGGGATACTGAAAGGGGTAAACGAGTTCTTCAAAAAGGCCTATTCGGGCGTGGACATTCGTGAGGGGATTGCCGGGGCAGTGGCCATAAGGCTCAAATCTCCGGTCTTTGAAAGCCAGACAAAGAACAAGCTGGGCAATACCGAGGTCAGGGGATGGGTGGTGTCGGAAGTCAGGTCCGCGGTGGTTGACTTCCTCCACAAGAACACCCAGATCGCCAGAAAACTTCAGGAGAGGATACTCACCAACGAACGACTTCGAAAGGAGCTGAATACGGTCAAGAAGGAGGCAAAGGCCGCGGCCAGAAAGATCGCCATAAAGATCCGCAACCTCAAAGACTGTAAGTACCACCTCCAGGACGGTTCAAAGGGAAAGGACTCCACCATCTTTATCACAGAAGGCCAGTCCGCCTCCGGTTCCATGGTCTCTGCCCGTGACGTGTATACCCAGGCCATCTTTTCCCTGCGGGGCAAGCCGCGGAATGTCTTTGGAAAGAAAAAGGCGGCCATTTACAAGAACGAGGAACTCTACAACATGATGATGGCCCTGGGGATCGAGGACGATGTGGCTAATCTCCGTTACGCCAGGATCGTAATCGCAACAGACGCTGACCATGACGGGTTTCATATCAGGAACCTTCTCCTAACCTTTTTCCTCAACTACTTTGAAGAACTTGTCTCCGCCAATCGCGTTTACATCCTTGAAACCCCCCTCTTTCGCGTGAGAAACAGGAAAGAGACCCGTTACTGCTACAGCGAAAGGGAGCGCAAGGCCGCCCTGGAGGAGATAAAGGACCCGGAGATAACCCGCTTCAAAGGGCTGGGCGAGATCTCACCGCGGGAATTCGCCCAGTTCATAGGTGAAGATATGCGTCTCATCAAGGTCAACGTCCGTTATGTTAAAAACGTATCCGAGACGCTCCGCTTCTACATGGGCAAGAATACCCCTGAGCGCAGGGATTTCATCATGGGGAATCTGATCTGATGGCATACGTGAGCGAGGTTTTCAAGACCAACTTTCTGGAGTACGCCTCATATGTGATCAAGGACAGGGCCATACCCCATATCGACGATGGGTTGAAGCCGGTCCAGAGACGCATCCTCCATTCCCTCTTTGAGCTGGACGACGGCAAGTTCAACAAAGTTGCCAACGTGGTGGGAAACTGCATGAAGTACCATCCCCACGGCGATGCCTCCATATTTTCAGCCCTGGTGGCCTTTGCCAACAAAGATCTCTTCATTGAAAAACAGGGCAACTTCGGCAATATCTTTACCGGCGACGAGCCGTCCGCGGCCCGCTATATCGAGTGCAGGCTTCTTCCCCTGGCCAGAGAGGTATTCTACAACCCCGAGATAACCGAATATGAGGATTCCTACGACGGGAGAAACCGTGAACCTGTCACCTTTCCGGCCAAGATCCCCGTGGTCCTGGTGCAGGGGGCCGAAGGGATCGCCGTGGGCATGTCCACGAAGATCCTTCCCCATAACCTGATCGAGGTGGCTGGTGCCGTGATCTCATGCCTAAAGGGGGAGCCTTTTTCCCTGTACCCGGATTTTCCCACGGGCGGACTGATGGACGTATCGGAGTATGAGGACGGCAACGGAAAGATCCTGGTTCGGGCCAGACTTGACACAAAGGACCCCAAGAAGATCATCATACGGGAACTGCCCTTCGGGTCCACCACCGAAAGCCTGATCAACTCCATCGAGGCCGCCGCCAGGAAAAACAGGATCAAAATCTCATCCATCGACGATTACAGCGCAGAAGGGGTGGAGATCGAGGTGAGACTGGCCCGGGGCGTGTACGCCAAAGACACGGTGGACGCCCTCTTTGCCTTCACCGACTGTGAGGCATCTATCCCTGTGAATCTCCTGGTCATTAAGGAGGGTGTACCCACGGTTATGACGGTGACCGGGGTTATCAGGCATCATACTGAAACCCTTATCCGGATCCTGACCGCTGAGCTGAAGCTTGAACAAAAGCATCTCAAGGACAGGCTCCATGCCAGGACCATTGAGCAGATATTCGTGGAGGAACGTATCTACAAGAGGATCGAGGAGAGAACCACCAAAGAGGGTGTAATCAAGGCCGTAATGGATGGATTCAGCCCCTTTTCAGCCCGGATCCAGCGTGAGGTCACCACCGAGGACGTTGAACGGCTCTTGAAGATGGTCATACGGCGCATCTCCCTCTACGACATCAACAAGGCCAAAAGAGAGATGGGGGAGATCAGAAAACGGATCGGGGAGATCAGACATCACCTTGCCCATATTACCGAGTATGCGATCTCTTTTTTACGGGAAACCATTATTTCAAAGCACAGGGATGACTATCCCCGAAGGACAGAGATAGTCTCCTTTGGTCAGGTTGACGTGCGGGAAGCGGCCCAGCGCAACCTGAAGCTCCGTTA
>DREN01000325.1 GCA_011051075.1 Deltaproteobacteria bacterium
ATGGTAACCTGTCCCATCAGCAAGGCGTTGATGCAGCAGGTGGGATACTCCTATCAGGGGCATACCCAGCTCATTGCTGACAAGACCGGTACGGAGAACTACGTGATGATGCTCGCCGGAAAACAGCTTCGTGTGGTTCTTGTTACCATTCATTGTGGATTGAAGGAAGTGCCCGGACTGCTGGATACGGGAAAGGTGTACCGGACCATCCGGGTCACGGCCCGGGCACTTGTGCAGGATTTCGGAAGGACATCTCCGGCAATCGGGGTGGCGGCCCTGAATCCGCACGCAGGGGAAGAAGGTATCTTCGGATCTGAGGAGCACGACATTATTCTGCCTGCCATTCAAAAAGCGCGAAGGGAGGGCGTTCACGTTGACGGTCCGTTTCCCGCTGACACGCTTTTCTGGAAGGCAGCGGCAGGCCGGTACGAAGCGGTGGTTGCCATGTATCATGACCAGGGATTGATTCCACTCAAGCTTCTCCACTTCAGCGACGCCGTTAATGTAACACTGGGCCTTCCCATCATCCGTACCTCTGTAGATCACGGCACTGCCTATGACATTGCGGGCACGGGCAGGGCGGACGCATCCAGCCTGAAAGCGGCTGTCAGGATGGCGGTGGACATGGTGAAAAACCGCCGCAGAACCACGGCAACTCCTCAATGAATTATCACAACAAGCAACAGGCAACGAGCAACACGCAACGAAGAACAGATCAAAAGCGCCAGAGCCAACAAACCACGAACAAAAAACCACGAGAAACAATGGGCACAAGGCATATAAAGATACGGGGGGCCAGGGTCCACAACCTGAAGAACATTTCCCTGGATATTCCCAGGAACCGGTTTGTGGTTATTACGGGTCTTTCAGGTTCGGGGAAGTCTTCCTTGGCGTTTGACACCATTTATGCTGAGGGGCAGCGGCGGTACGTAGAATCACTGTCAGCATATGCGCGCCAGTTTCTCGAGCAGATGGACAAACCTGACGTTGATACCATTGAAGGACTCTCCCCGGCTATTTCCATTGAACAGCGAAGTTCAAGCCGGAACCCACGTTCCACCGTGGGCACTGTTACCGAGATCTATGATTACATGCGAGTCCTGTTCGCCAGGGTGGGGAGACCCCACTGCCCGAAATGTCACCTTGAAATACATTCTCAGACTGTCCAGCAGATTGTGGATCGGATTCTGGCTTTGCCCGAAGGCACGAAGATCCAGATCCTGGCACCGCTGATAACCGGCCGCAAGGGGACACACGTCCAACTCCTCGCCCAGTTGAGAAAGGAAGGATTTACTCGCGTAAGAATTGACGGGGAGATCAGGCTCCTGGAAGAGGATATTGTTCTGGACAAGAACAAGAAGCACGATATTCTTGTTGTGGTTGACCGTCTCGTGGTGAAAGAAGGGATAATGAAACGTCTGACTGATTCCATGGAATTGACCCTGTCCCTTTCCGACGGTCTTGCTGTGGCCGATGTGATCGACAAGGAAGAAATTTTTTTCAGCCAGAAGGCCGCCTGTCCGTCCTGCGGCCTGAGCGTTCCTGAACTCACTCCCCAGATGTTTTCGTTCAATAATCCCCGGGGTGCATGCCAGGAGTGTAGCGGGCTTGGAAGCAAGAAATATCTTGATCCGGGCCTGATAGTGTCGAACCCGGACCTTTCTCTCAGACAGGGGGCCATCGCCCCCTGGGCCAATCGCCATTCCGTCCATTTCCAGCAGGTCCTGGAGTCCCTTTGCCAGCACTATGAGATTGATTTTTATTGTCCTTTTAAAGACCTTCCCGAAAAGGTTCAAAAGGCATTGCTCTACGGTTCTGGGGAAGAGGAAATAAAGTTTTATTTTGAACGGGGGCACCGGCGCTATTTTCACAGCAGGCCCTATGAAGGCATCATCCCCAACATGGAAAGACGGTACCTGGAAACGGATTCCTATCAGGTCCGGGAGGATATCGAGCAATACATGAGTATCCGACCGTGTCCCGCGTGCGGGGGCGCGCGTCTTCAACCTGTAAGCCTTGCCGTCACCGTAGGAGGAAAAGGTATCCACGAGGTCACGGCCCTTCCCGTTGAAAAGGCAGTGGGGTTCTTTCATGATCTCCAGTTGACTAAGAAAGAGGAAGCCATTGCCCGGAGAGTGCTGAAAGAGATCAGGGAACGGCTTGAATTTCTCATGAGCGTGGGGCTGAATTACCTGACCCTTGATCGCGCTTCTGCAACCCTTTCCGGGGGGGAAGAACAGCGGATCAGGCTGGCCACCCAGATCAGTTCAGGCCTTGCGGGGGTCTTGTATGTCCTGGACGAGCCAAGCATAGGGTTGCACCAGCGGGATAACCTCCGGCTTCTGCGGAACCTGAATCGCTTGAAAGAACTGGGAAACACGGTGTTGGTGGTGGAACATGACGCGGAGACCATCCTGAGTGCGGATCATGTGATAGACCTGGGGCCCGGTGCTGGGATGCTGGGAGGGGAGATTGTTTTCCAGGGGTCCCCGAAGGAGATCATGGAGGATGGAAACAGCCTGACCGGCCAATATCTCTCGGGTAAAAAAACGATCCCGGTTCCACTGGAGCGCCGGCAGGGAAATGGGCAATCCCTTGTTATTGAGGGTGCCAGGGAGCACAACCTGAAAGATATCGTGGCCAAGATCCCCTTGGGCACCTTTACCTGTATTACCGGGGTGTCCGGCTCCGGGAAGAGCAGCCTTATCAACGGGATTCTCTACCCGGCACTGAGCAATAAACTCTATCGTTCCAAGGCCAGGGTTGGAGCGGTCGAGGGGCTCAGGGGAATTGAGCACATAGACAAGGTCATCAATATAGACCAGAGCCCTATCGGAAGGACACCACGCTCAAATCCCGCTACCTATACGGGTGTTTTTACCCCTATTCGAGAGCTTTTTTCCCGGTTGCCCGAGGCAAGGGCAAGGGGATACAAACCGGGGAGATTCAGTTTCAATGTCAAGGGCGGTCGGTGTGAGGTATGCCGGGGGGACGGGATCATCAAGATAGAAATGCATTTCTTGCCTGACGTCTACGTCAAGTGCGAGGCATGCAAGGGGCTTCGCTATAACCGGGACACACTGGAAATTCGCTACCGGGGGAAAACCATTGCTGAGGTCCTGGAAATGACCGTGAACCAGGCCCTGTCCTTTTTCCAAAATATTCCCCATATCCGGGGAAAGCTCAAAACCCTGGTGGACGTGGGACTTGGCTATGTGAAACTCGGGCAGCCGGCCACGACCCTCTCCGGAGGTGAAGCCCAACGCATCAAACTATCCAGGGAATTGAGCAAGAGAAACACGGGGAGAACCCTGTATCTCCTTGATGAGCCTACCACCGGATTGCACTTTGCGGATATCAGGAAACTCCTGGAAGTCCTCAACTACCTGGTCGCCCGGAAAAATACGGTCGTTGTCATCGAACATAACCTGGATGTGATCAAGACGGCGGATCATATTATCGACTTGGGCCCGGAAGGGGGAGACAAAGGCGGGTATGTGGTGGGGACGGGTACACCGGAAGAAATTGCCAAAAACCAGAGGTCCTACACGGGACAGTTCCTGAAAAAAATGCTGGCTGCCTGAGATGCGTGTCGGTCTCGACCAAACCCTTTGCTTGATTTTGCTGCCTGGGCAGGGTATGATTACGGGGAAATTTTTCCTGCTATCAGGCTGTAGGTGATGAAAAACGTATCGTGGATGTGATGCTCGAAAAAGTGGCAGTGAAGAAACCGGTTCGCTACGCCGCGCCCCGGCGGACCGGAAAGTGTCTTTCCTGTGGAACTGCCCAGATGAAACGGGGAAGACGATACTGTTCCGCCGAATGCCGCGAGCAGATGAGGTGGGTACTTTCATTGGCAAAGGG
>DREN01000235.1 GCA_011051075.1 Deltaproteobacteria bacterium
GTAAATAAGGGCCAATCCGTTGCGGAGCTTGATTGGAGCTTGATCGTCCTGGCCATTGAGCAGACATCCTACCTGCACGGTTACAGGGAAGAGCTCGTTTTGGGTGACAACCGGATAGGCATGAATTCAACCTGTGCGAATACCCTTTGTCCGTGGGGGGCCTCTTTTCCAAAGGACGCAACAAAATATTCCATCAGGATATGGAACGCCCCCTTGGTTGGATTACAGCTTCGGAGCAGGCAGGGACCCGTACATGCTCCAACCGAGACCCTCTCCTGGGGGTTACACAGGCCTGGGACAAATGAGTTGCCATGTGGAATATGATGTAATAACGTCTTCTGATTGAAAGTCCGGTAAAAATTGCGGCAGTGAACCCCGAAGCCTTGAATACCCGGAAAAAGGAGGGGAGCATTTCATGGACCCGATCATGACCTGGATTCCCTTTGGTCTTTGTGCCGTCTCCATTATACTCCTGATCGTCCTCATCTTCCTGAACGCCTCAAACAGGCGCGCCATCAGGGAGATGGAGGAAGACCTGCGTGGTAAGTTCCATTCCAACAGAGAGGAGGCCGCAAGGCTCTCAAGCGACCTTCGTGAAGAGGTGGCCAGGACCCAGAAATCCTCCATGGAGGCGACCCTTAGTACCGTCGGCGAATTGGGAAAGGTGCAGAGGGATAAACTGGAATCGGTTGAAACACGGATCCGGGAACTCACCGGCTCCAACGAGACCCGGATTGAGAGGCTTCGCAATACCCTTGAGGCACAGATGGCATCCCTTCAACGGGGCAATGAGCTGAAGCTGGACCAGATGCGCCAGGTGGTGGAAGAGAAGCTGGAAAACACCCTGGAAACTCGGCTTGCTCGATCTTTCAGGATCGTCAGTGAGCGGCTGGAGGCGGTACAGCGGGGTCTGGGGGAGATGCAGAGCCTGGCCGCCGGGGTGGGAGATCTCAAGCGCGTGCTCACAAACGTCAAGGCCCGGGGAACCTGGGGTGAGGTTCAGTTGGGGGCCATCCTGGAGCAGATCCTTACGCCGGATCAATACGCCAAGAACGTCCGGACAAGGAAGGGGACACGGGAAACCGTGGAATACGCCGTCCGTCTTCCAGGCCACGGCAGGCGCCCCGAAGCGGCAGTGTGGCTTCCGATCGATTCGAAATTTCCCCAGGAAGACTACCTGCGGCTCGTGAGCGCGGCAGAGGCGGCTGACGCGGATGGGGTTGAAAAGGCCACAGAGGCCCTGGTCCGCGGGGTTCGCGGTTCCGCAAGGCAGATAGGGGAGAAGTACCTGGACCCACCTGGCACCACCGACTTCGCAATCATGTTCCTGCCCACAGAGGGCCTCTATGCCGAGGTGTTGCGTCAGTCTGGCCTTGTGGAGGCCCTCCAGCAGGACTTTCGCGTTGTGGTAGCCGGCCCTACCACCCTTGCGGCCATCCTCAGCAGCCTCCGTATGGGTTTCCGGACCCTGGCCATAGAAAAACGATCCAGCGAGGTCTGGAAGGTATTGGCGGCGGTGAAGACCGAGTTCGGGAGGTTCGGGGAAACCCTGGGCAGACTCAAGAGCCAGTTGGATGCGGCCTCCAATACCATCGATCAGACGGGTGTCCGTGCCAGGGCCATGAGACGCAAACTCCGGCAGGTGGAGGAACTCCCTGGGGATGCGGCCGAGGATCTGCTGGATCTTTCAGAATGAAGATGATCGTGGCGTGAAGGGGTTATGGCGAAACAACCAGCCCGTTTCCGTGGCAACGTCTACCCTTGGCTACTTCCTCCTTCTCGTGGGTCAGTTTTCCCCTGCCAGCCTCATGTCGGACCTTTTCACGCGCCCGGACACGAGTATGCCCGCAACTGCTCCGGCGCAGTCTGCGGCCATATCCCAGAGGGAGAAGTTCCGGCCGGGGACGTGGATCTGGGCGAACTCGAGGCCGACACCCAGCACGATCATCAACAGTGCCCCCATGAGTGCTGAACGGGGCCGTTTAAAGACGTAAAAGGGGAGGACGGCCAACCACAGGTAGGCCAGAAAATGTCCTAACTTGTCTGCACCGCTGAACTCGTAGGGGATCTGGATGCGGGGGGTTAGAGACAGGTATGAAACAAGAATAATAGAGACGAACCATAAAACCTGAAATATCCGTTTCACCCATTGTTCGGTATCTTGTGTGAATCCTGCCTGCTTCATTTAATGTTCAAAGGGATTCCGGCCACTGTCAGCACCACCCTGTCGGCCATTGCAGCCAGTTTCTGATTGAGTGTGCCGGCCAGGTCCCGGAACTCCCTGGCAAGGGGATGTTCGGGAACGATTCCGTATCCCACTTCATTTGCTACCATGATAACCGACTGCCTCCTCCGGGACAGGGCCCCCATAAGACGGTCCTGATAGACCCCCACCTCGCTCCTTCCCCGCTGGAGCAGGACGTTGCTCAACCAGATTGTCAAACAGTCGATGAGAACCGCTTCAGCCTTGTCACAGGCCTCCCTCAGGGCCCTATCAATTTCCAGGGGCTCTTCTATCAGTCCCCATGCCGGGCCGCGGGATTCTTTGTGCAGTCTTACCCGTTCGGCCATCTCTTCATCCTTCACCTCCGCCGTGGCCATGAAAACGCACGCCCGGTATCTCTCTTCGGCGTATCTGAGGGCCCAGGCGCTCTTGCCGCTCCTGGCTCCGCCCATAACGAGGAGGAGTTCGTTTTTTCCTGATTCGTTTGTGTCCAACACCTGCCTCCGGGGTGCCTTGAACCTGGGCAAAAAAGAGCCCTTGATCAGAGGATAAGTTCACTCCCCTCTCTGGCCGCTTCTACTACCACATCCGCTGAGCGCTCAGTTGCCAGGTCCTGACAGTTGGCTACGATTGCTGTGACCTCAGGGTCTTTCCGGGCAGGGGCGTGGTGGAAGAGGATAAGACGTTTTGCATGGGCCCTCAGGGCCAGATCCAGGGTCTTGGCGTAGTCTGAATGGCCCCATCCCCTGTGTTTCGGCATCTCATCCTGGGTAAACTGACAGTCGTGAATGAGAACGTCAGCATCCCTGCAGAATCGGGCGTAATCTCCGGGTCGCATCCCTGCGGGCGCCTCTTCAGTCAGTTCGTTATCAGTGATAAAAACCAGTTTTTTATCATCCTCCTGGAAGCGAAACCCCAGGCCCCCCTGGGGATGGTGGAGGGGAATGGCCTCGATTAAGGTGTTTTCTATTCTGAGAGGACCATGGGAGAGCTTGTCAATGTAGCTGATCCGGGCCCTGAGTTCTCCAAACCTGACCGGGAAAAAGATGTCACCCACCTTGTTTTCAAAAATCGCCCTGAGGCCCTTCATACATTTTGGCGTGCCATCTACAAATATCTTTGTGGCGGGATTGAAGATAGGATCGAAAAAGGGGAAGCCCTGCAGGTGGTCCCAGTGACCGTGGGTCAGCAGGAGATGGACCTCAACCTTTTCTTCCCCCTTTATCATACGGTCCCCAAGGACCCTGATACCCGTGCCTGTGTCAATTATGACCTTTTTGCCGCATTCGAGATCGATCTCGACACAGCAGGTGTTTCCCCCGTAAACAAGGGTATCCTTGCCCGGGACGGGGACAGATCCCCTTGTTCCCCAGAATCTGACTTTCATTGTTTCGCCGCAATCAGGTTTTTTCCCGTGCCCCTTTCTGTCCGGGGTCTTCAAATATCAAAAATCAAGATATGGTAAGTCACCCTTTTCCCCGTGTCAATGGAAAAATCCAATGAACCTGAGAGGATATAGAGTTTCAGATAATGATTTTGGCAAGGCCAGAGGGAGGAATCGGAGTAAGTCGTACCCATAGTACGTCGTCGACGATTCCGACCGATAACGCAGTCCAAAATCTTTATCTGGAAGTCTA
>DREN01000375.1 GCA_011051075.1 Deltaproteobacteria bacterium
CCGATGCAGCGGTGGTAGTCGATCATGACTATCCCGTCCTTTTCCCTCTTGAAGGTCGCCTGGGTGGGGCATGCCCTGACACAGGGCGGATCCTGGCAGTGGTTGCACATGAGGAAGAACTTCTTTCCTTCCAAGGCCTCAGAGACGAACCCGCGGGACCGTTCCGGAAAGGCGTTTTTATAGGGCTCGGGAAAAAGCCACTTTACCGCGTGTTCTGCCCCGGGGATATGGGGGACGTTGTGGATTTTATGACAGGCGGTGATGCATTCATCTGCGCAGTCCTCCCTGCACCTGCTCATGTCAACCACCATGGCCCATCTCCTGGCCTTAAGGGGCTTTTGGGGGGGCCTCATTGGGCCTCCCAGCTCAAATCCCGTGGCAGCCGGTGGCAGAGCCGAAAGGGCAAGGGCCGCCACCGAAGCTGCCCTGAAAAATCTTCTCCTCGTCAGGGTCATGATCGCCCTCCCATGCCAAAGGCCCGTGGCCCCTGACCTCCGACCTCTGACCTCTGACCTCTGACTTCCGGCCCTTCGAACGGGGCTACATGACAGTCCCAGCAGGGGGGCGTAACATGGTTATAGTCATGGCACCGGTCGCAGAACCTCTCCTTTGTTCCATGACATCCCATGCAGGTACTGTGCAGGTTCATCTCAAACTCATCTCCCCTCTGGGAGGTGTATATGAGCAGGTCATCCCTCACCACCGCATTCCTCCATGCGTCTAACAGGCGCATGTGGTTGGTCCGCATAAACTCTTTTGATTCCACGCATCTTTTTTCCCCTGCAGGAAGTTCCAGTTGGGGAAAGGGCCTGTCCTCACCCAGCAGGTGTCGGTAGAATGGAAAGAGGGCCGCCGCCGCAAAGACGAGGATTCCCGCTGTCACCCACCCCCTGTTAAACATCACTTTCCCCCAAGGGCTCCTGCCCCGCCTGGCCTGCTCCAGGCAGATCCTCTCCCCGGATATCCAGGGTTCTCTCCTTTTCGCCATCCATCACAATGGCGTTTGCCAGTAGCTCGTGAACCCCGGTTACCCCCACCTCCGGGGCCCAGTACTCCATGAGGGTGGGAAAGGCGGCCCGGTCAATGGCGCAGATGCATGCCAGCATGTTTACCCCGTGGCGGTCACGCACATGACGGACCGCGCTGGCCCGGGCAAACCCCCCACGCATGCGCAGTTCCATATCCTCACCCGCGTGCAGGCCGGCCCCGCTCCCACAGCAGAAGGTACGCTCGCGGATGGTCTCTTCAGGCATTTCATAAAAGTGATTACACGCCCGGTTGATGATGTAGCGCGGCTCCTCAAGCATGCCCATGCCCCTGGCCACGTTGCAGGAGTCGTGATAGGTTACGTTCAGGTGATCGTTTCGTTCAGGCGCAAGGGAGAGGCGGTCGTGTTTGAGCAGATCGGCCGTAAACTCGCATATGTGAACGGCCCCGGTGGAGGCGGCGTGATCGAATCTGGTGCCTGTGACAGGAGATACGGGCGTTTCCAGGAAGTCGGGCGGGCCGTTCATGGTGTCCATGTACTGGTTAAGGACCCGCCACATGTGACCGCACTCGCCCCCGAGTATGTACCTTACCCCTAATCTCTTGGCCTCGGCGTAGATCTTGGCGTTGAGCAGTTTCGCTGCCTCGTGGCTTGTAAAAAACCCGAAGTTGCCCCCCTCGGCCGCATAGGTGGACCAGGTGTAGTCCAGGCCCAGTTCATGAAAGAGCATCAGGTATCCCATGCAGGTGAATATACCGGGCTCGGCGTAATAATCGCCCGACGAGGTAACAAAGAGAATCTCGGCGCCCTTCCGGTTAAAGGAGGGCTCGATCCTGACCCCTGTGATCTCCTCGATGTCGTCACACAGGAAATCGATCGATTCCTTCATGGTCTGGGGTTCCATGCCTATGTGGTTTCCCACCCGATGGCATTTGGCAACCGCCGACGCGATCCAGTCGATGTTGAGACCCAGGAGGTTCAGGAGTTCCCTCGCAATGATGGTGATCTCTGCCGTGTCAATGCCGTAGGGACAGAAAAGGGAGCAGCGTCTGCACTCGGTACACTGAAAGAAGTAGTACCACCACTCCTTCAACACCTCCATGGTAAGACCCCTGGCCCCCACCATCCTGCCCGTGATCTTCCCCGCCCCGGTGAAGTTCCTGCGATAGACAGACCTCAACAGTTCGGCCCTGAGCACCGGCATGTTCTTGGGGTCGCCCGAACCGATGTAGAAATGACACTTGTCAGCGCAGGCCCCGCACCGGACGCAGGTATCCATGAAGATCCTGAGGGACCGGAACCTCTCCAGCCGTTCGCGGAGCCCGGCCATTATGATATCCGGCCAGTTGTCAGGCAGGTTCCAGTCATGATCCTCCACCCGCCAGTCCCGGGGGTTGGGCATGTTCAAGGCCCTGATGTCCCTGGCCCTGGCCCCGTGGCAGTAGATCCCCTCCCTGAATATGGCAGGCGTATCCATCCAGCCGGTTTTCGGCATACCGAGATCGATCTGTGAGAGTTTTTCAGGTGCAGGGAGGTCCTTGAACACGGGCTTACTCCTTTTTCCCGGGAGGAGAGGGGGTCTCATTAAGGGGTATCCCCGCTTCCACCATCTTCTGGCGAAACTCCTCTTCAAAGGCCTGGTAGGTGTGGAATCTCACGGGATAGTTCCAGGGGTTCTCATGGTGGATGGCCCTGTTGTTGTTGGCCATATTCCTGGTGGGAGAAAAGAAGACGCCCCCCGCGTGCATGAGCTTGCTGAAGGGGAAGCAGGCAAAAAGGACGCTGACCAGGAATATGTGGATGAAAAAGAGGGGGTTGATCCCTTCAACGGTCACCGGTCTGAAAGATACCAGGCCCATGACCAGTTCCTTTACCGAGGTCACATCGATCCCCACCACGTATCGCATGAGTATCCCGGTAAAGGCAATGGTTATGATGAGAAACAGGGGGAAAAAATCGTTCATGAGGGAGATGTAGCGGAGCCTGGGGATGAGGAGCCTTCTCGCCAACAGGAGGCACACCGCGCAGAGAAGGAAAAGACCGCTGATCATAATCTGGGGAACTCCCACTTCCAGCCACCCGTCTATCTCCTCCACAAGGCCCACAACCGATGGAACCGGATTGGTAAAGAACCTCAGGTGCCGGATCAGGGTGATGAACATGGCGTAATGAAACACCATGGCAAAGAGCCAGAGCCACTTGGCAGAGGCGTAGGTAACACCTGCGCCATCTGACCCGGGCCTGGAAGACAGGTTCCTGAAGAGGGATCGAAAGAGGAAGACCTCGGAAAGCATCCGGCCCATCACCTGTCCCGTGGAGGAGGGATTATCCAGCCTGGACTGCCTGATCCAGTCAAGGAACTTCTGCTGACCCCCGGTGGTGGGTATCCTGAAGGGGTTGGGGATACGGGACCATCCAAGGATGCGCCGCAGGAACCCGAAAAAGAAGAGGGTAAAGGCGGCATAGGGGATGACCACGCCGAAAAAAAACGTAAGTCCCAAGCCCCCCACCCCGGCCCACGGAACCAGGACAAGGATGATTACCGCGATCAGAGCATAGGCGGCGCCTGTCATGATTCATCCCCATAAGGTTTGCGACCAAAAAGGTGATCCAGAGTGCGCAGTTCGAAAAGTTTCGACCTGTCCGGTTACCTTTAGTCCGTGGGGGCCTCTTTTCCAAAGGACGCAACAAAATATTCCATCAGGACATGGAACGTCCCCTTAGTCGGATTACAGCTTCGGAGCAGGCAGGGACCCGTACATTCTCCAACCGAGACCCTCTCCTGGGGCTTTCCCGTAGCCTGTTTCAAGCGCATGCTGCCGTCCCCATAAAATGAGACAGGGTTTTGCGTCCTTTGGAAAAGAGG
>DREN01000248.1 GCA_011051075.1 Deltaproteobacteria bacterium
ACCCTGGACCCGGAGCCAATTTTTCCACCCTTCAAGGCTGCCCTGAAGCACGGGGATTCAGACCGATCAATGGAACTTACCTGCTTCCTGATCACGGCCAAGAACAGGGCATCCGGCTTTCTTGCCTTTGTGGTCCCCCCGGAAAGGGACCTGACCACTGGTCAGGACTACCACCTGCTTGGTTCACTGGGGAACTTCCTTGGTGGGGCCATTGAGAACGCCCGGCTCCTTCAGGCTGTCCGGGAAAACAGGGAAGACCTGAAAAGGCTAACCGCCAGGCTGTTTCATTCGCAGGAAGAGGAGAGAAGACGGATCGCCAGGGAGCTGCACGACGAGGCAGGCCAGGCCCTCACAGGAATAGGCTTTACACTAGAGACCATTGAGAAAGGCCTCGCCGCGGGTGACCGGGGGGTGAGCAGGCTTATCTCGGAGGCAAAGAAACAGATCAACCGTACCTACCAGGAGGTGCGCAGGATGTCCTACAGCCTGCACCCCGCCCTCTTGACCGACCTGGGGCTGGAGCCTGCCCTGGAATCGTACCTATCCTCCGTGTCCAGGAGCACCGGACTTGATATAGATTTCAGGATGGTCGGTTTTGAGGACCGGGTGGACCCGGGCATCGAAACCGTGCTCTACCGCCTGTCCCAGGAGGCCCTTACAAACACACTGAGGCATGCTCGGGCAGAACACTTCAGGCTCTCAATCATAAAGGGTTTCCCAAAGATCATCTTCCTGGCCGAGGATGACGGAGTAGGGTTTGTAACGGGCCAGTTTGATCAACCGAGACACGGCCTTGGACTCTTGTCAATGAAAGAGCGGGCCGCCATGTTAGGCGGCGATTTCTCCCTCCGATCCTCTCCCCGTGAAGGGACCAGGATCAGGATAGAGATCCCGGTGACGGAGGAGTCCCATGGGTAAAAGCGAGGTGAAGATAGTCCTTGCGGACGATCATACCATAGTGCGGCAGGGACTTGCCAAGCTGCTTGAGGGAGAGCCCTTTTTCCGCGTGGTGGGGGAGGCTGAAAACGGCCGGGAAGCGGTCGGCAAGGTGGAGGAACTGAAACCCGACGTGGTCATAATGGATATCTCCATGCCCATGCTGAACGGCATAGAGGCGACCCGGCAGATCAGAAAAAGCGTGCCCGGCACGAGGGTAATAGTGCTTTCCATGCACTGTCACGACCGGTATATCCGGGAGCTTTTCCGTCTCGGGGCCTCCGGATACCTGCTCAAGGATTCCACAGGGAGCGACATCGTAAAGGCGGTACACGCCGCCATGGCGGGGAATACCTATATGAGCCCCTCGGTCTCACGCCTTGTCATCGAGGACTACGTCTCCAGCCAGAAGAAATCGATCAGAGAAGACCTCTACAGCAGCCTCTCCAACCGGGAGAGGGAGGTCTTTCAGATGGTGGCCGAGGGACGCTCCACCAGGGAGATCTCGGAAATCCTCTTTATCAGCCCCAGCACGGTCAAGACCCACCGGGCCAGGATCATGGAAAAACTTCGTATTGAGAATATCTCGCAACTGATTCAGTTTGCCATTCGTATCGGCATTGTGGATATGGAGGCATAGCCCCAGGACCATGAAAAAATAGTCCCCTGGATCTGAAAAATCATCCATCGGACTATTGCAAAGCCCCCAAGCATCGCCTAAAAACCTTCCAGAGCATAGGCTACTTCCTTAAGGCCCAGATCACAACAATCGCCTTTATAGCATTTACGGGTATCTCAATATATCAGGAACCTATAGTCCCCTTGTGCAGACTTGAGGCCCAGGGGTTTTGGGGAGTTTTTGACAAGCCACATTTAACGGAGGTTATAACATTGTTTCTATTTGAGACAGAACAGAAGGTTTGTGAGGTGGGAGGTGTCAGGTTCGGGGGCCAGCCAGGCCAATACCCTACGGTTATCTGTTCCTCCATCTTCCAGAAGGGAGACAGGGTCTTTGAGGGGAAGCGCAAGGAGGGCTTTGACGAGAAACGGGCCGAAGAGATGCTCAAGACCCAGGACAGGCTCTGGGCCGAAACAGGCGTCCCAGGGATGGCGGACGTGGTGGCAAACACGGGCAAGGAGTTTGAACGCTACATCGATTTTGTGACCTCTGTGACCGATATGCCCTTTTGCGTGGACGCGTGGCAGATGAAGCCCAAATTGGCAGGGGCTGCCTACTGCGCGGAAAAGGGGCTCCTGGACCGTATGTTCTACAACAGCATCACTGTATGGGAGGAGGACCTGGATACGGAGATCCGTGAAATCGTTGAGATCGGCGTAAAGCACGTGCTCTTAGTGGCCTTTGACATGGCCGACCAGATGCCTTTGGGCCGGATAAGCGGGACCCAGAGGCTTTTAGACGCCATGGAAAAAGCAGGGGCCCGGTTTGAAAGCGTCTTTGTGGACACCTCGGTCATGAACGGTCCCGCCACCGCCTTCTGCGGTGTTGCCAACCGCATGATCAAGGAAAAATGGGGTCTTCCCACTGCCAGCGCCCCGTCAAACGGGTCCTATATGTGGAAGCAGGCCCAGGAACTCTGGGGGTTCAAGGGGTGGTCGGCAGCAGACGCGGGGCTGGAATCCCTGGCAGCCTTTATGTACCACGACATGATCTTTTCCGGGCCCATGGCAGGGGCTACCAGGATATTTCCCGCAGTGGCCATGGCCGATGCCTTCACAGCCACTGCGGCCTTTGCTGAGACTAACAAACTGCCGGAGTCAGAGGACCATCCCCTTAACAGGCTTTTCCCTGATTTTGTGGATCAGCTCAAGGGGATGTAGGGGTTGAGGGATTTAGGGATTGGGGGCAGCTTACGCAATCTCTGAGCCTGAAGTCCTTTCAGGGTAAATCAAGTTCCTTAACCTCAACAGAAGATCTTCGCAAAGTGTATAAAGATTACAAACCAAGACCCTAAGGAGAGAAAACATGACCACAATGACACCAAAGGAGCGCGTAAAGGCCTTTTTCAGAAGGGAACCCATAGATGAGATGCCCTGCTTCAGCGGCATGGGCACGGTGACGGTCCAGGCCATAGACAAGATGGGCATACGTTTTGCACAGGTACACGGATCGGCCGAGTACCTGGCAGGCTCGGCAATAACCACCGCAGAGATGTTCGGCTTTGACGGGGTGGTGGTCCCCTACGATATGTGCACCGTGCCCGAGGCCCTGGGCAGGGGGGCCAGTCTATATGAAGATGCAGACGGGATCCTCTACCCAACGGTCCCCTCCAAATGGGCGACCCTGGACGAGGTGGGTATGCCCGAGGAGATGAGTGTCATCTTTGAGAGGGGACGGATGCCAGTGGTGGATGAGGCCATAGGGATAGTAAAGGCCCACAACGGTGGTGAACTGGCCGTGGGGGGATGGGTCTTGGGGCCTTTTACCATGGCGGGGCAGTTGATAGAACTGGACGTGCTCCTCAAGGGCCTGCGCAAGGACAAGGAGAGGGTTAAGGCCTTTTTATCAAAGATGACCGAGCTGGTTATCTCGGTGGCCCGGCATTACCAGGACCTTGGGGTAGACTATATGAACATCCGCGAGATGGGCACGGGGACCGATCTCCTGTCCCCCCGCATGTGGAAGACCATCATCAAACCCAACCTGGAGAAGGTATTTTCCGCAATTAAATCACCCAAGATCAACCATATCTGCGGTTCAACCGATCTCATAATCGAGATGATGAACGACTGCGGGGCTGACGCCGTGAGCGTGGACCAGAAGAACAACGTGGTTGAATCCAGGAAAAAATTAGGCGATGACGCCATAATCCTGGGTAACTTCGATCCGTACGGGACCCTTACCCAGATGGACCC
>DREN01000379.1 GCA_011051075.1 Deltaproteobacteria bacterium
AACAACACAGGATACCACATTTTCCTTGACACCTGAACAGGCGTTGTGGCATGTAACACATTTCACAAACAAACCCGACTGTTAATATTAACTCTCTCAAAACCGATCGGTCAACAAGCAGGAGACAAACGTTATGAGTCAAGACAAACCAAAAGGCCCTGTGGCGGTCATAGGCGGGGGGATAGCTGGAATCCAGGCGGCCCTTTCCCTTTCTGATGCGGGCTATGGAGTTCACCTTATCGAGCGATCAGGCTCATTGGGCGGGATAATGCCAGGCCTTCACCGATTCTATCCACTCTGCGCATGCTGCAAGGTAGATCCACGAATCGCCGCCTGCGAACAGGACCCAAACATAAATGTAATGCTCAACACCGAGCTATCCGGGCTCTCAGGAGTCCTGGGCGATTTCACCGTTTCCTTTGAAACTGAGGATAGAAAAGGGGAAGTCAAGGCGGGGGCAGTGGTCCTGGCAGCGGGAATAGACACCTTTGACCCCTCGGAGCATGAAACCTATCCCCATGAACAGCTCCCCAATGTCATCACCAGTCTGGAGTACGAACAGCTCCAGAAACCCCTCGGGCCAGGGGGAGGTGAGTTGAAAAGGCCTTCCGACGGCAGGAAACCGGAGAAAATCGCATGGCTCCAGTGTGTGGGTTCAAGGGACATAAACCAGTGCGATGCCCCCTACTGCTCCTCTGTCTGCTGTATGTACGCCCTCAAGGAGGCGGTTAATACCAAGGATATTGACGAAGATATCGAGACCACCATCTTTTACATGGATATGAGAACCCACGGCAAGGGTTTCGAAGACTATCTCAACAGCGCTGTGGACAGGGACGTGAGGCTCATCCGGAGCCGGGTTCATACGGTGGATACCCTACCCGGCACCGATGATCTCCTGATCAGATATGCGGACAAGAGCGGTCATCCTGAAGAAGAACCCTTTGACATGGTGGTCCTCTCAGTGGGCCTCAGACCCGCATCAGAGGCCATCAAGATAGCGGACAGGATCGGCCTCAACCTGACGGCAGATCATTTCGTCAGCACCGAGCCATTCAGACCCGTATCCACCAGTCTTCCGGGGGTCTTTGTCTGCGGGGGTCTGAGCGGTCCCCATGACATTGGACAGTCCCTTGTGCAGGCCACGGCCACCGTGTCGGAAATCGGTTCGATCCTGGATCCTGAACCCTTTGCCCATCCAGCTGAATACCCCCATATGTCTGATGCCGCGGATAAAGATCCCGCGATCCTCCTCGCCTATCACCTGTGTCCAGGCATGGCCCCAGAGTTCGGGCCCCGGATCGAGGAATACGGCCTCAAGACCCCAGGTGTGAAGACCGCATCCATGATCGAAGGAGATATCCTGGAAGCCCTTACCGCCGAGCTGAAAAGATCGGGCGCCAACAGGCTCCTGTTTGCAAGCTGCTCACCGGTGGTGCACAAGGGGCTGGTTGAGGAGGCCCTCAGATCAGCGGGCCTGAACCCGTACCTCTACGATCTTGTTGACCTGAGGGCAATGGACCCCCAGAGCTCCTCCATCCAGATTCAGGACCGTATCCGCATGGGTGCGGCCAGGGCACTCCTCCTCTCTCCCCCCACCCTCAGGGAGATCCCGGTTGTGAAGAACGCCCTTGTCGTTGGGGCCGGTATAACCGGGCTTGAAAGCGCCCTGGCCCTTTCAAGGGAGGGGTATCCGGTGACAGTAGTGGAAAAGGAGAAGGAGGCAGGGGGACACGGGCTCCACGTTAGAAAGACCTGGCAGGGCTATGACACCCAGGAATACCTGAAGAAACTCAGGGCCTCGGTCCATGAGGACAAGAATATCACCCTGATGACCGAGACAAGGGTCGTGGGAAACAGGGGCTTTGCCGGCAACTTCGTCACAACCCTTGATAATAAAGGAGAAAAAACAGAGATATCCCACGGCGTGACCGTACTGGCTCCAGGCGGTAATCCCCTGAAACCGGAGGAGTATCTCTACGGTCAGCACCACAAGGTGTTTTTATGGTCTGAACTTGAGCGGAAGCTGATGGAAGATCCAGCCTCCCTTGAGGGGGCTGAAACGGCCGTGTTCATTCAATGTGTGGGATCCAGGGATTCAACCTGCTCCCACTGCAGCAACATCTGCTGTACCTTCTCTGTCCGTACCGCGGTGGACCTCAAGGCCAAGAACCCCGATATGGGTATCTATATCCTGTACCGGGACATGCGGACCTTTGGTGAGAGGGAAAACCTGTACAGGGAGGCACGGGAAAGGGGGGTCGTATTTATCAGGTACGAGCTTGATAACAAACCGGTGCTTCGGCCCACACAGAACGGGGAAAGGCTCAGTGTTACCGTGTACGATCAGGTGCTTCAGGGGTCGATCACCTTTGAGACCGATTTTGTCTCCCTCCAAACGGCGATCAGGGGGACGGAAAACAGGGACCTGGCCGAGATCTTCAGGGTGGATACGGACCAAAACGGCTTTTTTGCCGAATCCCCTGAGAAACTGATGCCCGTGGACTCAACCAACAGGGGAATCTATATGGCCGGCCTTGCCGCATATCCCAAGGATATGGTTGAGAGCATTGCCCAGGCCAAGGCCGCCTCGGCCAGGGCCCTGGAGATACTCTCTCGGGATACGATACAGGTGGGCGGTATGGTGGCCGAGGTCATGGCGGAGAAATGCGCTGTCTGCTGCACCTGTGTAAGGACGTGTCCGTTCAGCGTTCCGGTCATCGACCACCAGACGGGCGCCGCCTTCATAGATCCGGGCCTGTGCCAGGGCTGTGGCATGTGCGTGGCCGAGTGTCCCGGAAAGGCCATCACCATGTGCACCTGCAGCGATCAGATGCTGACACAGGCGCCCTCGATCCTTTTGGGCACCTGAATTGTCTTTGTTGACTTCTGATTATTGTGGACCATCCCCGATGATGAATCAGGGTTTAAACCACGTTCTAACAATCATGAACCCTCCACACAACCGGAGGGTAAATCGTCAATCATATAGGGAGAAGGAATATGAATGATTTCAAACCCCAGGTAGTAGCTTTCTGCTGCTCCAACTGTGCCTCGTCCGCGGCCAATGTATCAGAGGGCATGAAAAAGGCCCTGCCGGACAACGTGAAAATAATCCAGATCCCCTGCACCGGCCGCATCGAGATCCTGCACCTTCTCAAACCCTTTGAGCAAGGGGCCGACGGTGTTTACGTTGCCGGCTGCCAGGAAGACAGTTGTCAATACGTAAGCGGTATAACCAAGGCCGCCAAGAGGGTCGCCCATGTCAGGAAGATATTGGAAGAACTCGGTATAGAGCCGGGCAGGCTGGATATTTTCAACCTGTACGCCGGCAAGGGCTACGAATTCGTTGAAACAGCCCGTGAGATGGTCAGCAGGGTCATGGAATTAGGTCCCTTTACGCAGCCTGAGAACCTTTGAAACGTTGCGAGGTATAGAGAATGATAGTTGCAGAACCAAAACCTGTCAGTGAATTACTCGATATGGTGAAGGATTTGAAAAAAATCCTTGTCGTTGGATGTAAGGGCTGCGTTACCGTGTGTAACGTGGGAGGCGCAAAGGAAGTGGCTGTCCTGGCCTCCACCTTAAGGATCTCCAGGAAAAGAACAGGTCGGGAGATAGAGGTGGGAGAGCATACCCTGGAGCGTCAATGTGATCCAGAGTACGTGGATGAACTGAAGGGTATGATCAATGACTACGAGGCGGTTATCTCCATTGCCTGCGGAGTAGGTCCCCAGTTCCTCTCCGAGCGGTACCCCTCGTCTAAGATATTCCCCGGCGTAAACACCCAGTTCATGGGGGGGGCC
>DREN01000461.1 GCA_011051075.1 Deltaproteobacteria bacterium
GGTGTAAGCAGGTCTTATTACCACTGGATAACCCAGGGACTCGGCGATCTTCTCAGCCTCTTCCACACTGAAGGCAGGATCGCTCTTGGGCATTTCAATGCCTAAACGTTCCATGGTTTCCTTAAAGGCTATCCGGTCTTCGCCCCGCTTGATAGCATCAATCTCAACCCCGATGATCTTTACGCCGTATTTTTCGAGCACGCCGGTGCGGGCCAGTTCCGAAGAGAGATTCAGGCCGGACTGTCCCCCAAGATTGGGGAGGAGGGCATCGGGCCGTTCCTTTTCAATGATCTCGGTCATGGCCTCAAGGTTGAGGGGCTCTATATAGGTGGCTTCGGCCATACCTGGGTCGGTCATGATTGTCGCCGGGTTGGAATTGGCCAACACGATCTGGTAGCCTAATTTTCGAAGGGCCTTGCAGGCCTGGGACCCCGAGTAGTCGAATTCGCAGGCCTGACCGATAACGATCGGCCCTGAACTGATAATCATCACCTTTTTGATATCATCGCGTCGCGGCATAAAAGAGATCTCCTTTCAACCATTAACTCTCCCTGTAACGATTAAACCTGTCAAACTCCGTCTTGATCCAATCGGGCCAGAATTCTTCATCTATGGGGTAGCTTGCGTCCAGGGCCTGAAAAGAGCCGGGACCCGCTACAGCCTCAACCCTGTCCCTGAGGTTGTACTTGACCTCATCTACACCAACGAGCTTTGCAACGGCCCTGTTGATCTCATCGAGGGATTTGTCGTAAGGGTTATCATCGGCAAAGGCCCTCTGCACGGCAAGTTCGGTGAGACAGTCAATACCACGGTGCCACTCCTTGAACGAGGGAAAGAACATGGGTCCGTAGGATATCCAGAACTCTATGAACCTTGCGCCCGCATTATATGCCACCCACACAGAGCCACCCTCGCTTACGCTCCCCCTCACGATGCTGTCGTCCCCCATTGCTATGTTCCGACCCTTCAGGAGCGAGTCGATACCGCCAAACTTGAGACCGACCTCCTGAGATCTGGCCCGCCGTCCACCCTCCTGGAACGTCCTGATGGCCTGGGGAAGCTTTATGAGGGCGGGAAAAAGCTCCTTTTTCAGGCCTTCCGCTATCCCCACTGTAACCCCCCAGCCTGATTCCGGGTTGGGGATGACAATGTCGGCCCGTGAGGTCTTATAATAGTCGGTCAATCCCAGACCCAGCTCCCTCCTGATCTGGAATATCTCTTTGCCCCTAAACAGGGACCCCACATTACCGAAGTAAACGCCCTGGAATATGTCAGGCATGAGGGGTTCTTCCCTTAACCTTTTCGTCTCAATCCCGTTGGAGGAGCACAGGGTCATCTCCCCGCCGTCATATTCCTTTTCAGTCAGGCCGTTCAATCTCCTGTGGGAACATGATTCTGAGCTTGCGATAAAAATGCCGTCAATGGTTGCATGACAAAAGGGCTCAAAGGCCTTGGCATCATTCAGGGCGATCAGATAGATCTCCCTGCCATCATGAACCAGGGCAGTCAGGGCAAAGGTCGCCCTCCCTTTGAGTCTGTCAAGGAGCCTGTCCCCCACCTCAAACCCGACCCCTTCCTGAGTGATATACTTATGGAGGAGGGCGCCGATGATTTCCGTCTTGTTGTCAGTCTGAAGGTCGTAATCGGGTTCCAGTTCAAGCCTCAAATCGTCATCCTTGATGAGATAACCGTCCATGGTTACCACAACTCTTATTTCAGAACCTGCCCTGGGATGGATCTCTATTGGTTCGGCGTTTATACCCTCGGCAATTTTCCTTTTTGTATAACCGATATTCCCGATCACGGCCACCGGTTCTAAGTCCTGGAAGGTATTGATTATATTGTAGTCTATTACTTCGGCTATCCTGCCCAGGCCTTTATGAATATATATGCCTTTCCTGGTGCCAATGGCCAACCCGGTGCTGGCCTTGCCCCGGTGCTGGCAGGCCCCTGTTGCCAGAAATCCCTTGCTTACCAGCTCATTATCATCAAGGCCGTAAAGGCCGACAACTCCGTCCATGTTCAACCTCTCCCGTTTTCGATTTCAACTGATATCTGACGCGCTCGTCAAAAATCAAGGAGGGCTTTGCCCCAGTTGAAATAATGGAACCATGCAAAATATGTGAGGAATCTAACTCTTTACAATGGGTGTGATTATTAGCTTTGGCGAATATAGAAAAGTGCTGGTTTCAAGTCAAGTCGAAATGCGAAACAGGAGGTTGGGAAACAGATAGGACACAGAAAAATGCAGATATTCACGATCAATATCCAATCTGCGGCTATATGTGCAAATCTGCGTCCCTGTTATCCGACGCTATAGAACTTCAGCTAAATAATTTCACTGCGTTATCGGTCGGAATCCTCGACGACGTACTAATCTGTACGACTTACTCGGATTCCTCCCTCTGGTCCCACTGAAAGCGGGATGAAATTAATTATCTGAAAACCTATATCACTCCAAAACATGGATATTCTTTTTCCTGCAGATCTCCTTGAGTATCTTTGGCCATACGCTTACACTGACCTCTCCGAGGTGCGCCTTTTTCAAGAAAAGCATAAAGGTACGGGACTGCCCGATCCCTCCACCGATGCTGAGGGGTATTTCATCATTTATGATGGCTTTATGGTATGGGAACTTCAGAAAATCAAGTTGGCCGGTCATCTCCAATTGCCGTTTGAGGGTTTCCGCGTTTACGCGAATACCCATGGATGTCAGTTCATGGCGCCGCTTTGTCACCGGATTCCACACAAGGATATCACCATTCAGACCATGCATCGGTCTGCCATCTTCAGACATTGTTTCCGTGACCCAGTCGTCGTAATCCGGCGCCCTGAGTTCGTGCGGGTACCCATCCTGGAGGGTCCATCCGATTCCGTAGATGAAGACAGCTGAGTATTTTTTGACGATCTCTGTCTCGCGCTCCTTGCGCGGCAGGTCAGGATACATATCAAGAATATCCTCGGCATGGAGGAATGTAAGTTTTTCGGGCATATCCGGATATTTGTCCGTCTTCAACTGTGGGAAAAGCCCCTGGACATGCACCTCTGCGCCCTTGAGGACCTTCCAGATCTTTTCAACCACCTCTTTCAGGTATTGCAGATTGCGCTCCTTATCCGTTATGGCAATTTCCCAGTCCCATTGGTCCACATAGGCGCTGTGATCGTGGTCCAGGAAGTAATCTTTGCGAACAGCGTGCATATCGGTGTACAGCCCTTCACCGACATCCATCCCGAACTGCTTCAGGGCCATACGCTTCCACTTGGTTGCGGCCTGCACCACCTGGGCATCGATGGGGTTCTTGTCATAATCGTTTGAAATGTGAAACTGGACCGGTGTGCGTGAGCCGTCACGGTCCAGGTAGTCGTTCACCCCGCTTTCAACATCTACAATCAGAGGAACCGTTACCCTTATCAGGTTGAGTTCCTTGCACAAATTTTCCTCGATGTATTCTTTCAGCGCGGTAACTGCCTGCTGTGTTTCCTTTGGATTTAATATAGAACTGTAGTCCTGGGGCAGGATCTTCTCTAACTCGCCATAGTCTCCGATGCCGGGTCCAGCCAGGTCTGCCTTTTTGTCGCTCATGATGTTTGGCCTCCAGTTTACGAATATGAATATCCTTAAAGATGGGGCAACCATCATATTGCGCAAAGCGCTGGTTGCCCCATCCTCATTGCCTGAGTTTTACACCAATCCTTGATCCAACATGGCATTTACCACTTTCACAAACCCTGCGATGTTGGCTCCGGCCACATAGTTGCCTTCCTGACCATAGTCTGCTGCCGCGTCAATGCAGGTCTGATGA
>DREN01000324.1 GCA_011051075.1 Deltaproteobacteria bacterium
CCAGTATCCAGCATCCAGTACCATGTCCCACATAGGCCAGTATATTCCGGGGGAATCAATCATTCACAGGCTTGATCCCAGGGTCAAGATAGGGTCTGTGGTGGCGCTGAGCCTGCTGATTCTGAGGGGTGATCTCCTTTGGCTGGGCCTTACCAGCGCCTTAATCATGGCCCTTGTCCCTGTCTCACGCATAACTCCCCGTGAGATGGCAAGGGCCCTCAGACCGGTACTCTTTTTCTTCGTACTCCTCTTTATGCTCCACCTCCTCTTTACCGAAGGGACCCCAATCCCTCCCTTTCCCTCCTGGCCGGTGACCATGACCTACCAGGGATTGTTCATGGGCATCATGACCACCTGGCAGTTCCTCCTCCTCATAATGAGCGCCTCAATCCTGACCATGACCACCTCGCCGGCCGATCTGGTATGCGGGATCGAAAGGCTTCTCAGGCCTCTCAGGCTCCTTGGAGTTCCATCACACGATATGGCGGTAATGGTATCGATAGCCCTGCGGTTCATACCCACTTTTCTTGAGGAAATAGACCGGATCAGGGAGGCACAGGCAGCCAGGGGGGCCGATCTCGGTTCCGGGTCCCTTATCCGCAGAATAAGGTCTGCGGTGTCCTTATCAGTCCCCCTTGTGCTGTCCTCCCTGCGCAGGGCCGATGAGCTTGCCCTTGCCATGGAGGCCAGGGGATACAAAAGGGGCCCCCGAACCTATATGAGGGATCTGTCCATGGGCAGGGCCGATTATATTGCAGTGGCAATGATGGCCCTGATGACCAGTCTTCGCCTTTTTCAAGCCTATTCATAACCCCTCAGGCACACAGGGCCTCTTCACCTCTTTTTCTCCTGAAGCAGTCCCTTGAGTTGGGCAAAGGGGTTCTGGGTGAGGCCCGGGCCCTTTTCTTCTTCATCCCCCACCTGAATCCCCTTACCCTCAAGGTAGTCCAGGTGCCGGCGATGTTCGTTATCGTGGCAGTAGATGCACAGGTTTTCCCAGTTGCTCCCGTCGGGCGGGTTGTTGTCATGGTCGCCGTCTTTATGATGAACGGTGAGCTCGTGCAGGTTTCTATTGGTGAACTCGCGGCCGCACCGGGCGCATATCCATGGATGGATCTTCAACGACTGCTCCCGGTAGCTCTTCTCCCGTGCGGCCTGGGCCTTGCGGGCCCGGGCAATAACATCTTCGGCCTTGTGGGGGCTTACCTTGTCCCGTTGTGGTCTGGGGAGGCCTGAACTTATGTGTGCCATGATTCTTCCTCCATATTTTGTTAGAGCGGCGCCATCCCTCCTGCCCGCGCATGGGATCTGTACGCCCTTTTCGGGTGTTTCCCCGTGATGTTTGCGTAAAAATCCTGAATGACCTTCATCTCCTTCTCCACGTTTCCCGTGGGATGGACGACCGGCCCGATACCCCCGACCTTGCGCCGGTAATCCAGATACCCGAGCACGATGGGGACCTGAGCGCCCAGGGCAATATGGTAAAAGCCTGTTTTCCAGAAGATCACCCTCCTTCGGGTGCCGGAAGGGGGGACCAGCATTACCATTTGCGGGTTCGTACGAAAGGCCTCTATGGACCGCGCCACCATACTGGTCGACCTGGAGCGGTCAACGGGAATAGCCCCCAGGTATCTGAGAAAGGGTCCAACGGGCCAGACGAACCAGGAGGCCTTCATCATGATAAAGGGTTTGATTTCAAGGATGAAGGCCAGGCATATGGTGTAGAAAAAATCCCAGTTGGAGGTGTGAGGCGCCGCTATGATCACGTAGCTGGAGATGCACGGTTTTTTCCCTTCAGCCTTCCACCCCGTCAGCCTGAAGACAGCCATGGCCAGCCAGCGCATGGCCGTCTTCACCAGGGGTGTGTCGTGTACGGTCTTTTGATGCATCATGAAACTCCTTGCGCCGGGTGCCTTAGGGCTTACGCATCCTGCCCTTTCTTTTTCTCAGGCGGTTTGCCGTCTCAGCGTAGATAATGAGTAAGATCCCCATGTACATGGAGATACGACCCAGCCAGTCCCCGTGCCTGGCGAAAAAGGTCCTTCCCTGGCGTAGGTGGATCTGTCCTTTGAGGGTGGCCTTTTTCCACCAGGGGGTGCGCGCAGTGACTTTTCCCTTGGCGTCAATGAGTGCGGAGATCCCGGTATTGGCTACCCTTACCAGTGCACGCCGGCATTCGATGGCGAGAACAGGGCTGAAGTTGTAGTGGAATCGGTAGCCGGGTGTGTTCTTTCACCATCCGTCGTTGGTGTTCATGCAGATAAAGCCCTTTTCTTCGGGCAGGTTCCTGGCGCAGTAGGCCCCAAAGGCCGATTCAAAACAGACGATGGGGAGGATGGAGATACCGGTTTCAGGGACCAGAAAGGCGTGGGCCTCCTGCCGACGGCTGTACGTACCGTCATACCCCCCCAATTCCAGGGAGTATTTACCGAGGAAGCCCAGGTACTGCACAAAGGGCATACGTTCGAACAGGGGGACCAGCTTGGTCTTGTGATAGAACTGGGGTGCGGAACCGGGAGAGAGAAAAAGGGCGGTGTTGAAGGCCTCGTAGAAAAAACCCCCCTTGTGGTTGAAACGGCTCCCCGGAGGGACACTTCCCTCAACCTTCTGATAGCTGTGTACCCCAACCAGGCAGTTGAGCCCGGGGTGTTTTGCCTGAAAATCCAGCAACTGACGATAATGGGGCGATGCAAGGGGGTTTTTCTCGTCTATCTGTTGCACCATGAGGGTCTCAGGGCCGATCAGGTAGTCCGTATCCCGGTCGCAGATAAGATCGGCCGTGCTGAAGAATTCCTTGAGGTGTCGGGCCTCTCTTTCCGGCACGAACTTCTCCGTGTATGGATCCAGATTGGGCTGAATCAGGGCCACGGTAACGGTCTCTCCCCCCTCCTTGAAATTGCCAAGGATATGATGGGAAATCAGAACCGGGATTAAAAGCAGCGCAAGACTCACCATACCCATGGAGATCATGGCCCTCAAGCCCCTTTTCCGGCAGATTTCAGCCGTCTCAAAGATGGCGAAATTGCACAGGATTATCCAGAGGGTGCCCCCGCGAAGCCCCGTGTACTCCACCCACTGGATGATATTGGGGGCCGCGGCAAGGGCGTTACCCAGATTGAGCCAGGGCCAGGCCAGGTCCCAGGACTCATGGAAATGCTCATACCCCATCCAGATGATCAGAAATGGAAAGATCAGGGGGATATTAAGGGAGGCCCTTACTCTGCAGATAAGCCAGAAGACAAGGGCCTGTACAAGGGCGTTGGCCAGCATAATAAGAACGGCCCCCATCCACTGGGCCTGAACGATCCACCATGTTCCCAGGATGTTCCACACCAGGAAGCAGATAAAGGCGTAGTTGAACAGGGTGTGAAAATCAGGGTGATCCCTGGCCTCCTTCTCCAGCATCAGAAGGGGCACCCATGCGATGAAAATGAGAAAGAACAGGGGGGAAATGGACCATGGAATGCCCAGTAACAGGCCGCCTGTCAGGGACAAAAAGAGCTTTCTTCTCAAGTGTGGATCCATCGGCTTCCCAGTGTCAGGCCAGTCCTCTCGCTTCTTATACCTGGGCGCCAGGGGTTCCCCAGACAGAGTGAAGCCCTGTCATGAAATAATATTTTCTACTATAGACTTCCAGATAAAGATTTTGGACTGCGTTATCGGTCGGAATCGTCGACGACGTACTATGGGTACGACTTACTCCGATTCCTCCCTCTGGCCTTGCCAAAATCATTATCTGAAAC
>DREN01000145.1 GCA_011051075.1 Deltaproteobacteria bacterium
AACTGCACTGGCGCAAGAAAAAACGGACAAAAAAGTGCGTTAATATCCCCACACCACCTGGTTGAGTTTAGCGACCCTTCGCAAGGGACGCATTCCAAAAAATGCAAGCTTGGTGAGCAGCTCCTTAGTACTCATGAGCTCTGCCTGAACACCGTCCTTGATTACATCCCAGAAAGGACGTGAAAGTGGTGGAGGCGGTTTTCTCGCTGCCTGCTCTTCACGGTACTCCGCAATTTGTCTTTGGCGCTGGATCCGGAAGCCTGATTGAACATCGGCTGGCGTAACGCCGCCAAGAGCGGGCCGGGGGATCTGAAAGTTAAGCAGGTGAACCGTTTCCTCCACCCCATGCCATACACGTTCATCAAGGGTTTTTTCTTTATCCGTTGGCTTTCTCTCAAGCCGTTCCCATACATTGTAAAAGACGTTTTTGAGCTCCTTGCCCCCGCATTCCACCGATCCGTTATACTGGGGGGTGCAGGGAGGAATATGACGGTTGACGATCTCGTGGGCTTCCAGCAGTTGACCATGCCTTTCAGACTCATATTGGACACCGTTGTCCCGCAGGAGAAACTTCTCAGGGGGTTTGCCACTGTTTTGCGCCAGGGCCTGTCTGACCGGAATAGCCACAAGACCTTCGGTCGCCCGCCTGGCTACTGCCCAGCCAAGGATGTACTGTGAAAAGACATCAATGAGCAGGGCCAGTTTGAATCGGACAAGATTTACAACCAGTTCGGTAAAATCTTCGGCCCATATCTGACCGATTTTGTCCGGTCGGATATGCTCGTAGGATTCACAAACCACAGGCAGGTCCCTGCGTTGACTCACTTCTTGACACAGTATCCGCTTGACCTTCTTCTTGATATCATCATAGGCCTTTTGACCGATGAGCCCCAGACCATGATAAAGCAGAAAGGCCTGCCCTTTGACTCCGCCAAAATGAGGAAACATGGCAACTACCATGGCAGTGTTTTCGATCAACTCCTGGTCCAATGCCTTTGGGGACCTTACCTTACGATCCAGCGTGGCGGACGCGCGCCACTTGTACAGTTGACTGCGGCTGTGGCAGCAGGCACCGTAAATCAGGCGCAGCGGCAGTTCACTGAAGCGCATTTGCAGGCGGTCGGCCATCTCTATTGTTTCCCTTTTCTCTTTTTTTTTATCTGTTTCTTGCGCAAAACTCCGATTTTCTCGTCAAACGGCTCACCCCGGAGTTCCGCAGCCTCGATTTCAGACCATTTCAGCCTCAACTTCAAAAACTCCTCACGGCAGATGGACTCGTCCCGTTCCAGGCTCAGGTTACGGTTCTCATCCCGCAGTTCCTCAATTTGCTGCCACGCATCCATAATGCTTTGGGGCAGGTCCTTAGGACGGCGGCCCGGCCTGCGCGAAGAAAGACCCGCAATCACCAGCTCTTCCACATCACGAATAATAGCGTACATGTGGGAACGGTCCAGACCCCATTGCCTCGCAAGCTCCGTCTTGTTGTCACTGCGCTGAAAGGCCCGGAAAAGCTCAAGTTTCTCCTTCGCTGAAAGACGCCTGTAGTGGCTCTTAGACTGTAACAGTTCGTTGGGATCCTTGTGTCCCCTCAGAGGATACTCTCCCAACTCCTTGTCAGGGTACAGTTCCACCAGGTCCACAAAGGCAGCAGTACCGCCTCGATCACCATCAAACGCGGAAATAATCCGGCCGCATCCCGCTAACAGGTCCGCATTAAAAATCAGCTGATTGCCCAACAGCGCAATACCGGCAATATTGTTACATTCCAGTGTCTTAATGCTCAGGTAATCGATTATACCTTCGCTTATGAACGCCTCCGATGCATGGGGCAGGGTCTTCCAATCCCGGCTGTACACACTCTTGGGACCCAGAACGAACTTGCCGCTGCCACCGATCTCGTGGTTGTCCAGGCACTTAAGATCGCCCGAGGCATTCCTTACCGCAAAACAGCAGTAAGACTTCCCATGATAGCGGTTGTGGACCACTTCTCCTTCGGAGATCAATTCCTCTACCAGGTCTTTGTCGATCCCGCGTCCAATCAGATAACGCCGGCAGGCATCTGGATCCTCCCGGCGAAATGAATGGTAAAGCTCTTCTACGTCATAGTCTCGCTTGATTTCCGAAGGTGTCTCATCAACCCCAACAGATGCCCATTGGCCACCAACCAACCCTTCGAGGTAGAGGACGATATCCCCAACCCCGGACAAACGTTCCAGATGTCCCACAAGGTCAATGATGCTTCCGCCAAGACCGCTGGAAAAATCCTTGAAAAACCAACGACTTCCCAGTTGCCGAACAAAAAAACCCGGCGTTTTATCAGCGCCAAAAGGACTGCTGGCAACATAACCCGATCCGCTCCGTTTGAACTTCAGCCCGTAATGCTCCTTTAGAAACTCAACCAGATTCACCTGTTTAAATGCCTCAATGCAGACGCTCATCAGCCACCTCCTGAAGTAATTTACCATCAACAAGTACAACTATCCCCTCTGATGAGCTTACCACACTAACACAATGGTCCTGAACCTTTAATATGCAGTATCCCTTGGAAAAATCCACCTCCTTACCGGCAAGTTCAGCCTCGATCCGGCTCCGTTCCCCAACTACCCCATAAAACCGGTCTGCCGGTCGAAAACCCTTGATCCCCTGGTGCGGCCGACCAAAATTATAACCCCGGATGTAGTCCGCAATACCCAAAGCCGCCTCGCTGTAGCTCTTGAAGCGTACCCGTGACAGGCATTCCCGCTTGATGGTCTGAATCAGTCGCTCCACCTTGCCCTGGGTCTGAGGACTGTGAGGATCGCTCACAATGTGCTCAATCTTATGGTCGTCAAGATACCTCTGAAACAAGGTCTGACGAGCGCTCCAACTGTAAAAACCGCTCCCCTGGTCCGTCAGAAGCTTAACAGGTTTGCCGTGCCTGATGCAGGCGTTGTGTAATACTCCGATGAGGGTCTCGCCTTTCTGATCAAAGCATAACTCCGCACCAACACAGAACCGGCTGAAGTCATCCACTATCACAACCAGGTACAGCACCGGTATTCCTGTCAGATACACATAGGTCACGTCCATCTGGTACAGCTCACCGGCATAGCCAGCCTCAAACCGCCGGCTGCCTTTAATATCCCTTTCCGAACGGTCGAAACTCGAATCATGATCCTCAAGAAGACCGTGGATCTTTAACACATGACGAATCTGTTTGCGGTTTACAACCACCAGGTGTTCACCTTTCAGACGATCTTCTATCCTCTTGAAACCCGCTCCCGGGTCCTCTTTCCGGTACTTCACGATCAGATCCTGAACCTCTTTCGGAAGCGGTGATCCCTTTAACCCTTTGGCGCCCGGATCTGCCTGTGAAGGTTTCTCAGATACCTCGGCTTCACCCCATATCTTATCCCTTGAGGCTTCTCCACCCTTATGGCGCCGGTTCAACTCGTAAAGCTGCCAAACCGGAATCCCGAACTTCTCCGCACCTTCGGAAAGCTTTAACCCTTGTCCCTTTATAGTATCCACCAGTTCCTTGACTCTATCCCAATCAATCCGCTTTCCCATTTCTCTTCCCTCCTTTTCTATCGGTGGGAAGTGTGGGGAAATTTTCCTTATTTTCTGTCCGATTTATCCTACCCTATGCAGTTAACCCCATAATCATACATACAAAATCAGCAATCGCAAAACAACGTCGGAGACGTTTAAATTCCAATTAAAATTAAACTGCTTTACGAGAACCACCCTTTATGC
>DREN01000071.1 GCA_011051075.1 Deltaproteobacteria bacterium
AGAAAGATGTCCGGAAAACCACCTTCCCAGAGGACAAGACCCGCGTCCCAGGATTCATAGGCGGACCGGGCGGGCAGCACGTAATGGGAGAGGGACGCGGTCTCGGTCATGGCGATATCCACGGTCACCAGGAGGTCAAGCCTTCTGAAGGCCTTTTCATAGGCGGAAGTGTCGGCAAAAGACCTCAAGGGGTTGGCACCGCTCACAAGAACCGCGCGGAGCCTCTGCGGGTGGTCCGACAGGATCTCCTCGGGCATCACGTTGGGAGGATAGACCCTGGTTATGCCCGGATAGTCGGTCGTTACAGTACGCCAGTACCGGGATTCCCGCTCATCCATGGCTGCGGTTCTCTTTGGCGGTACGCCGCGCAGGCTGACCGGAAAGACGTTTCCCCCATTCACTCCTATGCGCCCGCATACGGCCCCGAGGACCGTTTCAAGATAGGATACGAGGGTGCTGTGCCGGTTCATGAGGACACCAAGGTCGCTGCGATGGGAGGAGCTTCGCGTCGCAAAAAGACGGCAGACCTCCCGCACCTTCTGGTAGTCCAGTTCACAGACCCTGAGCGCCTCTCTTGCGTCCAACTGGGCAAAGAGAGAACAGACGGTTTCAAATCCTTTTACGTGCGCCTGAATATAGGTTCGGTCATGCCATCCTTCATTGAGGATGATGGAGATCATGGCCCGGTAGAAGAGGGCGTCGGTGCCCGGTCTGATGGGGAGGTGGATATCGGCTATCCTGGCGGTCTCTGAAAGGCGTGGATCCACCACTACCAGGACTTTGTCCGGATCCCTGCTGAACCTGCTGAGCACCTGTCTGGCCCGGGGGGTGTGATGACTCATCATGGGATTCCATCCCACGACCAGGAGCATATCGGTCTTTTCAAGGTGGGGCACGGTATGAAGCCCCTGACTGCCGTAGGTCTTTCCATCCGCCCAGTATCTGCCGGTAAGCTCCTGTGCCAGGGCATTATAAAAGTACTGTGAGCCCAGGCCCCGAAGCAGATTGATGGCGAAAATCCCCTGCAGCGCGCAGCCGATGGAACCACCGCCCATAAGGGCAAAGGAACGCGGTCCGTGTTTCTCCGTAAGGGTGGAAAGTCTTTCCGATATTTCATCGAAGGCCCGATCCCAGGAGATCTTCCTGAAGCTGTCTCCTACCCTCTTGAGGGGATGGATGAGCCGGTCCGCGTGGTGCTGGTGATGCATGATCTTCAGCCCCTTGCGGCACGCATAGCCCCGGCTGAGGGGATTATCCCTGTCGCCGCGAACCTTGACGATGCGGTTTTCCTGGACTCGAACCTCAAGCCCGCAGAGATTCGCTCACAATATACAGGTCGTCTTTTTCCAATCCACTATTTTAACCTCCTCATCCGGATAAAACGGGAACTAAAAAGGTCTCTCGCAAAGACGCAAATAAAACTTACAGTCTATTAGCACCGAGTGCCATCCTTTATCAGCGAAGCCCTATTTAACTGGGGTGCCTAAAGTTGGTGTTTTTTCATCCGCTGTTGGACGTTCGCTGTTCGATGTTCATTTTTTTTCTACGACACCATCTCCTCAATAATATCCTTGACTGATTTTATCTCCGTGATGGAGGCGCTGACCTGACCGCCTCCGGCGGGAAAGAGATCAAAATTACCGGAACGCCAGGCCTCACCCATCTTCATCATACTATACTCCTTGGAAAGGTCGATGCTGGACTCGTCACGGTTCTCCCTAATTTCTATTTTCCAGTTTCGAGTTTCAAGCCGTGAACAGCTATTCTATCTTTCCGCACCCGCAGCTTTTTTATCAGCATACCAGCGCTCCATCCACCCCCTTGCATCCTTGGGCGGATCATAGGTCTCTTCCTTACGCTCCAGGATAAGGGATTGGGTGGGGCACTTGTACGCGCATACGCCGCAGCCGATGCATTTGTCAGGGTCCAGCACAGCAACCTTTCCCTTCTTGTTGCTTGCCTCCGGGGAATCCTCTAATGTGAGGGCCTCCATAGGGCATCGCTCCACGCACAGACCGCAGGCCTTGCAGGTTTCAGGCGTGGTGCTCACCTGATAATTGGACACATCGTGGCTCTTGTCATGTTTAAGGATGTGATAGGCCTCAAAAAAGAGGCAGCAACACTTGCAGCAGTTGCAGATGGTGTCCGCCCCCTCCTGCCAGTTGGAGATGGCATGGACCAGGCCTGATTCAGCCGCCTGTTTCAGGATTTCCTTGGTCTCTTCGTGGGTGATCTCCCTGCCCAGGCCATTGTCCACGATATAATGCCCGAGCCGGCCAAAGTGGAGGCAGACCTCAAGGGGATGGTCGCAGACCTTCGAATCGGGATCCAGAAGTTTTCGCTGGCGGCACGGGCAGAAGGAAACCGTACAGTAGTCCTGGGAATCCACGAATTTAACCACGTCTTCATATGGAAGAATCCTGCGGGGATCTTCAACCGTCTTGTCTATGGGAATGGTTCGAAGCCCCTTGGTATGGGCCTCCCTGAACTGATCCATAAAACCGTCATAAAAGTACTTGTTGAGCGGTTTGGTTGTCTCTATTACGGCTTCATCCGGTTTTTCTGCCCAGTACGGCCCACGCATAAAAACGAAAAATGAATCATTCAGACTGTAACGGATGGTAGCCCCTTTTTCACTCCGCCAGACAACCGCCTTGCGCGCCAAGGCATCCAGTCTGGGGGCCAATTCCTCAGGGGCCATCCCTTTTATCTCGGCTAATTCCTCAAGGCTTCTGCCCGAAAAGGGGATCCCGGTCAGAAGCGCCGCCTCTTCAGGGCTGTAAAATGCCTGGATGGTCGGCATCAGGTGTTCTGACTCGGGAAGCCCCCACCAGGCCTTTCTCAGCCAATCGATTAACTCCTGGTAAACCTCTTTCTCTGAACTTTCAGGCATAAGTCCCTCCCGCTGGCGGTTAAATTGTTTTGTATGCAAATTATAACGTCCTCATCCCCGGATGTCTTTCAAGAGCCGCTTGATTAGAACCTTCTCTTCCAGACTGAGATTCTTAAGAATCTCCTCGTTGCTCTTTTCCCGTTCAGTCAGGAGCACAGGTTTCAGGTTTTTTGCTTTTACTGTCAGGTAGATACGGATAAAGCGCTTATCCAGGTCATCAGTCACCCTCACAATCCATCCCTTTTCGGACATACGGTCCAGTATACCGGAGAGGGTGGCGTTATCCAGGGTCATCCGTTTGCCTATTTCAGTGGCCGTCAGGCCTTCCTCGTCCCAGAGGGCCTCCAGAATCAGGTGCTGGACCGGTGTGATTCCATGGGGTAAAAGGTGCTGCTTGAAATTGCCATGGGCCTTCTGGTAGGCCTTGGCCAGGAGAAATATGATGCAGTCTTCGTATTGGGATTGGGCCATGGTCAAAACCTTTCGTATACATAATATTATCGGCCCCTCACATTAATGTAAAGAAAAAAACGAGCAAAATTGATCGAAAAGGTTTGCGAGGAACATATCTTGTTAATCACGATCACTCTTGGAGTAACGCTGTTATGGAAATGGGCCGCTTGAAAATTCAGCATTTTTTCCGGATCTATATTATCCAAAAAGATATCGACATTTATCCATTGAAACCCTTGGCGTGTCCGTTATAGGGTGAATATCTCAGTGCGCCTGTTATTTGTAGTTAACAGTACAATATATTTGTATTTATATGTACAATTTAGTCTTGAGAATTTCTCTGAAAATCGTTATGTTGTTCGTTGAATGGAGTACTTATGGTG
>DREN01000412.1 GCA_011051075.1 Deltaproteobacteria bacterium
GGCCTCTTTTCCAAAGGACGCAAAACCCTATCTCATTACATGGGGACGGCAGCATGCGCTTGAAATAAGCTACGGGAAAGCCCCGGGAGAGAGTCTCGGTTGGAACTTGTACTGTTCCCTGCCTGCTCCGAAGCTGTAATTCAATTAAGGGGGGCGTTCCATTTCCCGTGGAATATTTTGTTGCGGCCTTTGGAAAAGAGGCCCCCACGGACTAAGGGTAACCGCACAGGTCGAAATTTTGTGACCTGTAAACGGCCCACTGAGCTGAGGCTGATTTATCCGGGTGCCTGCTCAGTTCGTGTTCAAGAAGCTCAGCCAGTTAGGCGTGGTGTTTGGCCTGAGGTTCAGCCTCTTTGGGATTGTGACACAAAATATAACGGTTGCGACGTGCACCATCACCCACAACCACTTCCTTGGCGTGGAGGTTGTCTTTGAAAACAGTGTAAGGAAAAAGAGACAGAACCCTTCCCCTGCCAGAAACACTGATTCCGGAACTAAAAGACCACTGTGCAGGATACCGCAGCCCAGGTATCTGCAAATGACGCTCCTATTTTACGATGAGTCCCCCACAGACCGCCAACATCAGGCTCACTGAGACCAGGCTGTTGGCCCGGAAAAAGGCCGTATCCAGTCTGGACAGGTCGTCCGGTCTGATGAGGCGGTGCTCCCACAGGAGTAAGAGTCCTGTGCTCAGGCTCAGGAGGTAGAAGACCCAGCTTAACCCTGCAAGATGCCCGGTGAGAACAAAGAGCCCGAAGGCCACCGTGTGACTCAGGGCGGCTGATCTCAGGGCCCTGGCAGGGCCCAACCTGGCCGGGAGGGAGTAGAGGTTCATCTCCCGATCAAACCGGATGTCCGAACAGGCGTAGAGTGTGTCAAACCCAGCGGTCCAGAAGATGACCCCGATCCCCAGGACCACGGGCGGCCACGCAAACGCCCCCTTTACCGCAAGCCACCCGGCCACGGGCGCAATTCCAAGGGCAAGGCCCAGGATGTAGTGGCACAGAACCGTAAAGCGCTTGGTGTAGGAGTATCCCAGGAGCACCACGAGGGCCATGGGCGCAAGTTTACCGCACAGGGGATTTATTGCCCATGAAGCGGCCAGGAACGCCCCTGCTGACAGGGCCACCAGGATCCCGGCCCTTGCAGCGGAGATGGCGCCTGAGGGGATCTCACGCTCGGCCGTTCTGGGATTAAGGGCGTCAATGCGTCGATCAATGAGGCGGTTAAAGGCCATGGCCGAGGCCCGGGCCGCGGTAAAGGCCAGGGCCAGGAGGATCAGGGTCTTTGCACTGGGCACCCCCCTGGCCCCGAGAACGGCCCCTGTCAGGGCCAGGGGGAGGGCGAAGAGGGTATGCTCGATCTTTATGAGGCTGAAAAAGGTCCTGAGGTTCACAATCCCAACCTGCCCCAGATATCATCGATCCTGGATTTGATCGCCTGGTCCATCCTTATGAGATCGGGCCATTCTCTCTTATACCCCTCGCTTGCCCATTTCCTTGTACAGTCAACGCCCATCTTGGTCCCAAGAAGAGGCATGGAGGCCGCGTGATCAAGGGCGTCCACCGGGCCCTTCACCGTGATGGTGTCTCGCCCCGGGTCCACGTTGTTTCCCAGATAAAAGAGGACCTCTCCCATATCCTGTACGTTCACATCCCTGTCAAAGACAAATATCATCTTTGTGAACATCATCTGTCCCAGGCCCCACACCGCCTGCATGACCTTGAAGGGGTGTCCGGGGTAGCGTTTGTCAATGCTCAAGAAGCAGAGGTTGTGAAAACAGCCCTCAACCGGCAGGTTCATGTCCACGATCTCAGGAAGCTGCTGTTTTATCAGAGGGAGAAAGAGTCTCTCGGTCACCTTGCCCAGCCACTGGTCTTCCATGGGGGGATATCCCACGACCGTGGCCGGATAGACAGGTTCCTTTCTGTGGGTGATTGCCGTGAGATGGAACACGGGGTACTGGTCAGCCGGGGAGTAAAAACCGGTATGATCGCCGAAGGGGCCTTCCAGCCTCGATTCGCCGGGTGTAACATACCCTTCCAGCACGATCTGGCTCTCTGCAGGCACCTCTATGTCGCAGGTGATACACCTGACCATCTCCACCGGCTTCTTCCTCAGAAGACCGGAGAGGATCATTTCATCGAGCCCGGGTGGCAAGGGGGCCGTGGCACAGTAGGTGGTGATGGGATCGGGACCGATGGCAACGGCCACCGGAAACGGCTTATCCGGTTGCGCATGCCTGAACTGGCCCGCCCCGCCCTTGTGTATATGCCAGTGCATACCCGCGGTCTCACCGTCGTACACTTGCATGCGATACATGCCCAGGTTCCGCTTACCGGTGACCGGATCGCGGGTGATGACCACGGGCAGGGTGATAAACGGTCCTGCATCCCCGGGCCAGCAGGTCAGCACCGGTAGTTGGCGCAGATCAAAACCCTCTGTCTTCACCACCTCCTGACAGGGTCCGGACTTGACGAGCCTGGGAAACACGCCCGCCACCTCCTTTAACCTGGGCAGCAGCTTGAGCTTCTCTATCCATCCCCTGGGAGGGGCCAGGCTGAGGAAACGGTCAAAGCGTTGGCCAAGATCGTCCAACTCCCCAATACCGAAGATGGATCTTATTCGGTCCAAGCTTCCGTAGGCGTTGGTGAGAACAGGGATACCATACCCCTTGGGCCGCTCGAACAAAAGGGCGGGCCCCCCTTTTTTCACCACACGGTCCGTTACCTCTGTAATCTCCAGGTGAGGACTGAGCTCCTCTCCTATTCGCACCAGTTGACCCTTCTTCTCGAACTCGCTGATCAAGGCTTGAATCGTGTCAAAGGCCACATCTTCCTCCTTTTGAAAAAACCATTGCCATCCCCCCCCGGGATCTCCCTGATATGGGCATCATAGCCATCTTACCTCTAACCCCTTCTCTGATACCAGCTTTTCCGCGGCCATGGACCCTGTTCCTGCCTCAAGGTCCACGTAGATCATCCGGGCTGGCCGGCCCGGTTTGAGGGACCCCAGTTCAGGTGTACCCATGGCGAGGGCCGCATTGGTGGTGGCAAACCCCATAATGGTCTCCGGTCTCAGATTGGGGTAGTGGAGCGCGATAAAGCGCATTTCATCGAATATGCTTAAGCCTGGTACGCTGGCAAGGGAGTCCGTTCCGATGGCAGGATTAAGGCCCCTCTCCATCAAGGCCTCTATGGGGGGCAGTTTTCCGTGAAGGGCCAGGTTGGAGCGGGGACATACACAGACCCTGGCGCCGGTTCGGGCCAGGATGTCCATCTCGTGGGGCTGAACCTCCAGGAGGTGGACGGCTATTGTACGTGGGTCCAGGAGACCCAATCGATAGGCCCTTTCAACGGGCCGTTGGCCCCAGGGTCCCCAGTGAGAACAGTCAATCCCCCGACCCTCCATGAACCTGAGCCATTCTCCTTTGCCCGTGCTCAGGAATTCCACCTCGGCCTCAGATTCAGCGAGATGGATGCTGAAGGGTTTGCCCGCGCGGTTTGTGGCGGCCTTCAATTCAGCGAGGAGTTCAGGGGCAGTGGTGTGGGGGGCATGCCCGGCCCAACTGAAGAACAGCCCTCCAACGTTATCGGGAAGGGGAGGGCAATCGGATCTGTGGCCCAGGCACTCAAGGAAGACGGCCCCTGCTATCCGGTTCTCATGCATTGCCCCGGCCCCGGGCTCAAGGGGTCCTACTTCGGCTGCAAAACC
>DREN01000401.1 GCA_011051075.1 Deltaproteobacteria bacterium
CGCCACCGTTCCCAAGCCCAGGGTTTGGGCCTGGAGGTATATGTTCTGCCCCACGTGACCCACCTCCATGTGGGCATATCTGACCCCCCTCTCGCCGTATCGGTCGGTAATCCTTTCATATTCCGCGGTGATAACGATTATGACCGGCGCATCCGCCATGAACATCTGCCCGAGACAGGCCCGGGCCAGACCTGGACGAAGCTCTCCCTCATGGACGAGTATCAGAGAATGGTCTTGTGGATCGTAGTGATAAGACCCCTTGCCCAATCCCTTAACCTTCCCGACAACCACATAGATATCAAGGGGATACTGGGCCCCGGCGCTGGGCGCGGTCCTGAATCCCCCGGCATCGGTCTTGCCCTGTGCTGCCCAGAGGAGCTGTGAAAGGTCTTTCAGAGTCAAATCATGGTCCTGGAAAGTCCTCTCAGACCTTCTCCTGCTGATCGCCTCTTCCAGGGAGACAGTTCCGCTTACCGTAGGTTTTGGCAGTGTTATCACGCTCATTGTTTCGGCCTTCATTTGTGTCAGTGCTTCTTCACCACCGCAGACAAAGCCGATTGTCCATAGGCCTGCAAAACCAAGTGAAATCTGAGCTGTAATGCGGAAGAGACCTCTCTTTGATGACTTCTCTTCATACTTCAATTTCCTTAACTCCTATAGGACCGGGGGCCAAAAAAAAGCTGATAATTTATGCAGTTACTTTAAGTACCGTGGGCACAGTATCTCAGTTACCACCACGGGTAACCGGGGTGTGATTCCCGGTATCTGACCCGCATATTAGGGGGCCGTCCGTGCGATGGCTACCTAACTCTCACTTTGCCCTGATCGGCTCGAAAACGTCCTGGCATTTTTTGGCAATTCTTCGGCCCTGTCGGCATGGCCTTCCGGAATCATGGCGGCTTTTTCAGCTCCTACAGTGGTCTTTTCAAAAAGGGAGGGGATCAGGTTTTGATAATGCAGCTCTGATAAAAACCCGGCCAGCACCCGGACCGTCTCCCACGGACGGTTGTGTCCCCGGCATGCGTCATGCAGCAGGACTATGTCTCCCACTTTTGCGCTGCGCAGCCTCCTGGCAATCCTCGCAGGCCCTCCCCAGGGGCCCCAATCAACCGCGCTCAAGCTCCACATGACCACTGTCTGCCCAAGTTCCCGGGCCTTATCCATCATGCTGCGGCGAAGGCGACCGTATGGAGGGCGGAAGTATCGGGGCGAGCGCCCCAGTATATCAGAAAGGGCTGCGCTCGCGCAAGATACCTCCTGTCGTGCAACCCTCGATGAAATAGTCCAGGGGTGGCAGTGGCTCCAGGTATGATTCGCCACCTCATGCCCTTCTTGAGCTATCCGGCGTACCAACGAGGGGAAGCGGATGGCGTCTTTACCCACAAGGAAAAAGGTTGCATACGCACTTGCTTGCGCCAGGATATCAAGGATTTGGGGGGTAAAGCGGGGGTCAGGCCCGTCGTCGAAGGTCAGGAACACATGCCCTGCCTCATCCGGACCGCGGTACACCGTATCTCTGTCTATGACAGGTCCCTGGCGAATCATGAATTATCCTCTGAACTGTCCCTACCAAAGTGCTTGATGAGCTGCCGCCGCGTCAACCAAAACGCGTGGGGCCTTATTGGTCGGGTCTTCCAGGATTCGTCCTCCCCGGCAAAGGCATACAAGAGCAGGCGGAAGTGCAATCGAAGAAGACCCGTCCTCGGCCCCTCGGCTAAAGCCTCCACCTGGAAACCAAAGCGTTTACCGCGGGGCCGGAACCAGTTAATCCCCCGATAAACAGGGATCTTCCTTAGCGATGAGTCAACCTGGGCCTCTGCCGCTAAGGCCTCCAGGGAGGACACTAATAGCCTGCTGAATGCGAGGGCCACTCTCTGGCCGGCCCCGGCTGTTTCGTACAGATCAGCAATGAGCGCATTATTGACGTGTAACGTGCCGACCGGATCCCGTGGCCGGAGCTCTGCCTGGCCGTCAAAAACCCTGGCAGGTCCGCGATAACGCTCACAGCCCACGTACAACAAAGGTCCCACAGCCTGCAATCGAAAGACCAGGCGGTATAACCTGTCATACAGGCGGAAACCGCCCTTGATGACTCCTCGAGTGAAAGAGATTTTCACCTCTGCCCCTGGTTTCACTGTTCATTAGTTCGTGCACAAGGTCGGCAACACGTTCGGCGCTATCACGCCTGCCCAGGTTCCAGGCACGATCCTGGAGACAGGCAAGTTTCCCGGGATCGGTAAAAAGCAACTGCAAGCAGTTCACCAGTTGGCCCTGCGGCACCAGTCCACCGAGTCCGTGACCTTCCAGAAAACGCACGTTGAATCCCTCCTGCCCTCCCAGTGAAAATGGCGCCAGAAGTGGTCTGCCACAGGCCAGGGCCTCAGCCAGGGTTAAGCCGCCCGGCTTTGCGACCACCACATCCGCAGCGCGCAAGAGGGTCTCCATCCTTTCCGTCCAGCCAAAGAGCCGCACTTGTGTTGGCACCTCCGAGGCCAGCCGACTGAGCAGCTCAAGCGCTTCACTGTTGTGGCCTGCTGCAACAAGGATCTGCCACTCAGGCCCCTCACGTACAAGGCCCTCCACCGCCTTGTGCAGGCCAAGGCCCAGTCCGCCACCGGCCACCAGAACCGTGGGACGGGCCGGGTTCAACCCCAGTTCCTCACGTGCCTGTGTGCGCGACGGCAGGCGCCGAAATCCCGGCATAAGGGGGATGCCGGTGATGTGTATGCAATTAGACGAAACCCCACGTATTTCCAGGTCCCTCGCAGCGTCATCTGTTGGCACGCAGTAGTAGTCCGTATAAGTCTGCGCCCACAGATGGTGCGCATCATAATCCGTCAGAACTGCCATCACGGCCGAAGGGCCCCACATACTGGGCCACCGCCTAAGACCAGACAGCAGCGCCGCCGGATGCAAGTGGGTGGCAATAATGACGTCAGGTGAAAATCTGACAACCTTTGACCAGAGACGCCTTGCCAGAACCGACGAAACCCATTTCAGGAGCCCCCGGCGGATAAGCTTGACTGCCGGTGGCTGTAGGGGAGCTGTAAGACTTGAGATAAAAAAGGTGAACAGCGCACAATCTAACAGATTGCTCTCCCCGGAAAGCCATCTTGCCTCGCCCATCGACGGAAGGATCCTCAAGCCCTTGACCAACTCCTTCACCGGCTCCGGTATACAGCCTGTCACTACGAACCGGCGCCATGAGTGCCAATCATATTGATAGAGGTTATCGTAGATATCTGGATGTCGGGTGACAAATTCCAGGTACGCTTCCTTTACCGCGGTCGCAACACCCTGGTCCATGAGGGACCAGAAGTCTACCTCCCCGATCATAGTGGCAGGGGCCCGTTCAAGCAGGGCTTGTTTGATCGCCTCGCCAGCCCGATTGTGTCCCGATCCAAGGCTCGATGTCAAAATGAGTATCCGCCGGGGTCGACGGCCCCTCACGACACTCAACGGATAGAAATGTGATGGTCGGCTACATAACATTTCCGTCCCCCTTGTTATCGTCTTCTTAACAGCGCAAGCCGCGCCGAAGTCGGAGAATCTATTCCCACCCCAACATGATATTCAGACCTGGTTGAATAGTTGAGTGGTTAAATGGTTGAGTAGGAAAATATATTCTACTATTTCAGGATGTTATGGCTTTTCAAATGCTGGCTGTCCAATTTTCAAGGCAATCATGGGTATGATCAATCATAA
>DREN01000468.1 GCA_011051075.1 Deltaproteobacteria bacterium
ACTTCGACCTGTGCAGTTAGACTTCAGCAATTGTGGATAGGGGATCTATCCCGCCCGTGGCGGGAGTCGGTCCGTGGGGGCCTCTTTTCCAAAGGACGCAAAACGCTATCTCATTACATGGGGCCGGCAGCATGCGCTTGAAATAAGCTACGGGAAAGCCCCGGGAGAGGGTCTCGGTTGGAGCATGTATGGGTCCCTGCCTGCTCCGAAGCTGTAATCCAACTAAGGGGGCGTTCCATGTCGTGATGGAACATTTTGTTGCGTCCTTTGGAAAAGAGGCCCCCACGGACAAAGGGCAACCGCACAGGTTGAAAGACTTTTGCTACGGGCTGTTTGAATCAAGGTCCGAGATAACAGGGGGTTCGGGATTCCGGGTTATTGATTAGAGGTTGAGTCCCCCTAATAACCGTCTTCACTTCCAGAACTTTTTTGTTTGTTCAGAGACAGGCGTAACCAAGATGCGGCTGTCTAATGGAGATTATAAGCGAGGTTAATAATGGCAAAGAAAATAATTGGAACCATTAAACTTCAGGTGAAGGGGGGGCAGGCCAACCCTTCACCGCCCATAGGGCCGGCCTTAGGTCAGCACGGGGTCAATATTGCAGATTTCTGCAAGGCCTTTAATGCGAGGACCCAGGATCAGACAGGCACGATAATTCCCGTTATCATTACCATTTATGCCGACAGATCCTTCAGCTTTGTGACCAAAACCCCCCCTGCCTCTGTACTCCTGAAGCAGTCCGCAAAGATTGCAAAGGGTTCGTCAGAGCCGAACCGGGATAAGGTGGGCTCTGTCACGCGGAAACAGGTGGAGGAGATCGCGAAGATCAAAATGGAAGATCTCAATGCCATCGATCTGGAAGGGGCGGTTCGGATTATCGAGGGTACCGCCAGGAGTATGGGGGTTACGGTAGTCTAAACCGGCATGGCTGGAGTGGAAATCATTCCAGTTATCCTGGGATATTAAGATGCGGCCGGTCGCTGCCGCGCAATACTTTCACGGTAGAAATATAGAGAGCTTAGAAGGAAAATTGATATGGCCAGGAAGGGCAAAAAACGGAGCGAAAACGTTCAGAAAATTGACAAGCTGAAGAGGTACACCTTTGAGGAGGCGGTTGGACTCGCCCTTGAATGCGCCAACGCCCGCTTCGATGAGAGCGTGGAGTTGGCAGTCAGGTTGGGGGTCGATCCCAGGCATGCCGATCAGATGGTCAGGGGTACCGTTGTCCTGCCCAACGGCGTGGGAAAGAAGGTGAGGGTTGCCGTTTTTGCTAAGGGTGAGAAGGAGAAAGAGGCCCTCGACGCCGGGGCGGACTACGCCGGTTCTGATGAGCTTGTGGAGCGGATCCAGAAGGGATGGCTGGATTTTGACAAGGCCATAGCAACCCCGGACATGATGGGATCTGTGGGAAAGCTGGGTCGGATTTTGGGGCCCAGAGGAATGATGCCCAATGCCAAACTGGGAACGGTTACCTTTGACGTTGCAAGGGCCGTTAAGGAGATCAAGGCCGGAAAGATAGATTTTAAGGTTGAAAAGACAGGGATTGTGCATGCCTCCATGGGCAAGGTCTCTTTCGGGGTTGAGAAGCTCATGGAAAATATCGGCGCCTTTATTGAAACCCTCCAGAGATTGAAACCCCCTGCGAGCAAGGGAACCTATTTCAGAACCATAGCCCTCTCTTCAACAATGGGTCCAGGTATCAAGATAGACCCCGTCCACATAAAGGATCTCATAAACCGGTAATCACAGTTGTTGGCAATTCGGGTATAAAAAAGCTTATATATTTTCAGAATGAAAAGCGCCCCCTGATCTTGTGAGTGGCGGATCCGTTGAACCGGGATCTGACCACCGGATCGGGGCACCCATGCCACAAGGCCTGCATGGGGAGGCAAGTGCCCACGAGGTGTCTCCCCAGGGGCGAAATGGAATGGTCCAGGGCCATAATGCACTGGACCTGAATCAAGTCAAAGACAGTAGGCGCCCCTTGGGCCTTTGAAAGAGTTGTTTTTAAGGGACAGGGGCTTAATCATGAAGGCCTACCGAGACTGAACCAGGGAAGAATCGTGGCTCATACCCTTTGTCTTTGACGATCTAACTGTCGCTCAGAGAGGAGGTGAACATGAACAGAGACGGAAAAGTGAAGCTTGTTGAAAATCTTCACGCGCGGCTTGAAAAGGCCCAGGCCGTGTTCCTTGTGGACTATCAGGGCCTGAACGTTGAAGATCTTAATCGGCTCAGGACCGACCTCAGAAAGGCCCATGCTGAATTTGCGGTCGTAAAAAACAGGCTGTTGAAGCTGGCAAGCCGTGGGACTGAGACCGAAGCCATTGTGGATCACATGAAAGGCCCTTCGGCCATAGCACTGACCTATGATGACGTAATAGACCCTGCAAAGGCCCTGGTGGGTTTTGTCAAGGAGTTTGACAAACTGAACATCAAGGTGGGCCAGGTGTCGGGGAAGGAACTGGACGAGGCAGGCGTAAAATACCTGGCCAGCTTACCTGGCAAAGAGGCCCTCATAGGCCAGGCCCTGTCCGTGATGCAGGCCGTGCCTGGATCTTTTGTCAGGGTCCTTAACGGCATTGTGGCCAAACTGGTCTATGCCTTGAAGGCTATTGAGGAGCAGAAAGCAAATTCCTGAAGTTAATCAAGATATGCGGAGGTTAAAAGAAGATAATGGCGGATAATATTACCAAAGAGGATGTTGTTGAATTCATAGCAAATATGACCGTTATTGAGCTGTCTGAATTCGTGAAGGAACTGGAGGAAAAATTCGGCGTGAGCGCTGCAGCGCCCGTGGCCGTTGCCGCGGCCCCGGCTGGAGAGGCCCAGGAAGAGGCGGTCGAACAGACCGAGTTTGATGTGGTGCTGACCGCCATAGGTGATAAGAAGATCCAGGTAATCAAGGTGGTTCGTGCAATCACCGGCCTGGGTCTTAAAGAGGCCAAGGGGGTGGTTGACGGCGTACCTGGCCCGGTCAAGGAAGGTGTGTCCAAGGATGAGGCCGAGGATATCAAAAACCAGCTTGAAGAGGCTGGCGCCTCCGTGGAGATCAAATAGGCCGGTGTGGGGGGGAATAGGGGCGGACCGTCGCCATGGCTCGGGGCCGCCCCTGTCCCTCTGGCCGGTTCAAGGGACACTGCCCCCATTTCTGTAAACCGTTAACGATCAATCATCAAGAATCAACCAGAAGGAGATGCCATGTTGGGATCTGATGGTGTCAGAAGGCGTATAAGAAAGAACTTCGGGAAGATCAAAAAGATCATAGAGACCCCGAACCTCATTGATATGCAGAAAAGGTCTTACGAGCTTTTCCTGCAGAAAGATGTCCCGCCGGATGAACGCGAGAACGTGGGACTGCAGGGTGCCTTCAAGGGGGTTTTCCCCATTCATGACTTTGCGAAGACCTCTTCATTAGAGTTTGTCAGGTATAAGTTCGAGGATGTGAAGTACAGTGAAGAGGACTGTCTGAACAAAGGGATGACCTACGAGGCCCCCATCAGACTGACGGTGCGACTGGTTGTGTTTGATACTGATACTGCGACCGACACAAGAACCATCAGGGATATCAAGGAACAGGAAATATACTTCGGTACCCTGCCCATGATGACCGACAGGGGAACTTTCATAATAAACGGGACTGAACGGGCCGTGGTGAGCCAGCTCCA
>DREN01000099.1 GCA_011051075.1 Deltaproteobacteria bacterium
AGACTTCCAGATAAAGATTTTGGACTGCGTTATCGGTCGGAATCGTCGACGACGTACTATGGGTACGACTTACTCCGATTCCTCCCTCTGGCCTTGCCAAAATCATTATCTGAAACTCTATAATCAAGGCTGAAAACCAGCTTTCCCTCTTCAGTTTGAACCGCATGCAGGGGGAAGGGTGGATTCTCGTGCCCCATAACCCTGTTCACGAAGGTCTCTCCGTCTCCCTGGAATGCCACTGTGGCCGACACAGAATCACCCTCGATTCTTGACGGTATCACCGATTCAACGCCGGTTATCTCATTTTTCAGGAAATCCCTGAAGGACCAGAACTGGCCGGGCCTGGTCATGCCGGTCAGGGTGACCTCTAAATGCCGGACCTCCGCATGTTGCTTAGAAACAGCCCGGATAATGCAGGGGCACAGGCTGGCGGTCAGCCGATTAACCGGCTCTCTGAGGGCCTCCAGGAGCCGATCTCCGGCCAGTTGCTCCTGTTCTAAAGGCTCAACAGGCTCAACCCTGAAGGTCCGACAGATCTCCTTCCCTCCCTGCACGTCCAGGGCCCTGAGTGTCAGGGTCAACTCCTCCCCTCCAATCACGCCTTGACCTAAGACCACCACGTCAGCGCCCAAGAGTGTCCCCAGTCTGAGGATATGGTGGTCAGCAAGCTCCGGGGATTTCAGGTCTCTGATCTGTTCAACGTTGGGCGGATTCATGATCCGGTTAATTAGGCTGAAGCCCCTGTCCTGAAAGGCCTTGTGAAGGGTCAGCTCAAAGGGGGTCAATTCCTGCAACGTATCTTCCCCTCTCCACCAGTATGATGTGTGGCCTTTAGAGGTTTCAGACACAAGGAAAAGCACCTTGATGGGAGGGGCCTCTGTAAGGACCACGTCTGCCGATCTCAGTCTTTCCCCTATGACCTCCTCGTTAACCCTGAGTTTTATGAGCACCATATACCTGTCGCCGATCTGATGTTCCGCCAGGATATGAAAGTTTTCAACCGCTTCTTCAGCCCCGGGTATGATTTCCTCTGTCAGCCTCTCGAAACTGTTAACCGCAGCCTGGGCCCCCACAAAGGTTGTGATATAATTTTCCACACCCTTTTTCAGGGCCTGGGTAACCGCCTTCTTTTTGGCCAGCGCTGAATTCCCCTTGACAACTGTTCCCGCGCCTATGGCGAGAACCTCATTTTTCTTCTGATCGGCCTCGGTTTCCGCCTGTGATATGGGTGTGCAGAGAAAAATGAAACTCAGGAGATAGAAAATGATAGCAAATCTTTTTTCCCTTCTCTCCAGAATGCTCTTTGTCATCTTTGGTCCTACTCTGCCAAGCCTCAGTTAGCCGTTTGGTTTTTCCAGAGATTTAAGCTCCTCTCTGGATTCAGCCACAAACCCCTTGTTTATCTCTATGACCTTTTCAAATGCCTTTTTCGCCATGTACAGCCGGTTCGCCTTCCTGTAGGCCACACCCATGTAGTAGTAGGCCTCTGGCAGGTCCTTTTTGTAATGCAGGGCGTCGTAGAACCTCTCCTTTACCTTGTTCAGCCATCCCTTCGTTCCCATCTTTGTATACAGGCGCATAAACCCAACAAAGGCTGATGCCTTGTCCTCATCAGTCTTTGCCTCGTCTCTGGCGCTGCACATGGAGTCCAGGGCCAGTTGATATTTCCTTTCCCTGCCGTAGGTGAGACCAAGGCCAAGGTATGCCCTGGAAAATCGCGGATTCAGTTTCAGGGCCAGGTTGAATTCCCTCTTGGCATCGGTCAGATAGCCCTTATCAAGGAGTATAAGACCGCTGAACACGTGGTGTTCAGGGGTGTCAAGGGGCGTTTCCTGATGAACCTCTCTTGTTGAAGAACAGGCGAGGGTCAGGAAGGTGATCAGAAAGGCGAGGGCGGTCAGCCTGAAAAACAGTCTTTTCTCCATAGGTTCCATGAAAACATCTCCCAGGTTCATGGTGTCGGATGACCCGGAGGAGTTCAAGTACCCCTCTTTCTCAGCCATTGGAATCGGTGTGAGCCCTAAGGCTGAAAGGTTAACCTGTTTTGTCCAGGAATTCCTGAACCTTTTCTATTACCATATTCAGGTCCCCGGGATCAACCCATATGACGCCCGATTCTCCCCTGAACCAGGTCAACTGCCTCTTGGCATACCTGCGAGTATCCCTCTTGAGGCTGAAAACGGTCTCTTCCAGGGACCATTTTCCCTGAAGATGGCGGATCGCGTGCCTGTATCCGATGGCCTTCATCGATTTGAGGTCAGGGGAATACCCCCTGTCAAGGAGGCCCCTTGTCTCTTCAATGAGGCCCCGGTTCAGCATCTCAACGGTTCGCTGGTTTATGCGATGGTAGAGATCCTCCCTGTCCAGGTGCAGGCACAGTTTCAGGGCGAGAAAGGGCTGCTCCCTGAAACCGTGCCCCTTAATCAGTTTTGAAGGCCGCAGTTTTGAGAGCAGGTTTATTTCCATTGCCCTCACGATTCTGACCCCGTCGTTGGGGTGGATGGCCCTGGCCCGTTCAGGATCAAGGGCCGCTAATCTCCCATGAAGTCTTGCGGGGCCGTGGGTTTCACATTCCAGACGCAGGCTTTCCCTGAGCCGGGGATCCGATGGAGGGGCTTCAATGAGTCCTCCTGTGAGGGCCCTGATATAGAGACCCGTGCCGCCCACAACGAGGCATGTCTTCCCCCTCAGGCAGATCTTCTTGACAACAGGGACGGCCCTGTGGCAGAAGGTCGCCGCATTGAAGTCCTCATCAGGGTTTACAATGTCTATCAGATGATGGGGGATACCCTTGCGTTCCTCAGGGGTAGGCTTGGCGGTCCCGATATCCATACCCCGGTACACCTGCATGGCATCGGCATTGACGATCTCCCCTGACACGGCCCGGGCCAGGTCCACGCCAAGGGCCGTCTTTCCGCTGGCAGTGGGGCCGGCGATGACTATGACCTTAGGCCTCTTATCCCCTGGCATTATGAATACCTATACGACCCTCTTGAACATCTTTTCCAGCTCACCATAGGTGAGATGTCTGAACACGGGCCTTCCATGGGGGCAGTTGGTGGGCAGGTCCATCTCTCTCAGGTCCATCAGAAGACGGGTCATTTCATCGTGGGTCAGGTCCTGTCCCGCCCGGATGGCTCCGTGACATGCCATCAGGGTCACGGCCCTATCCACGAGGGTATCTTCACGAGAAGACCCCGCCTCTAATTCCCCGGCGAACTCGGATATAAAGGAGCCCCAGTCAACGTTCTTAAGGAGGGCCGGAACCCCCCGCAGCAGAAAGGTATTGCCCCCGAAGTGCTCAAGTTCTATGCCGAAGCGGCGCAGCCTGTCCACGCTGTTCTGAATCACCCTGGTCTCTTTTGTGGAAAGCTCCAGTTCCTGAGGGATCAGCAGGGCCTGCACCTCGACCCCTGAGGCAGTTAGGGACCTTTTCAGGTTTTCGTATACCACCCTCTCATGGGCGGCGTGCTGATCCACGATCAGGAGACCGTCCTCCACCTGGCACAGGATATATACGTTTCCCACCTGGCCTATTATCCGTGGCTCAACCGGGGGGGCAGGATAGTCCGGGGAAGTGCCCTGAGGCAGCCCTTTTCCTGTTTCAGGCCCGGTGGAATATTCCCATGGCGGTTCAGAGACAAAAGGGCCGGAGAGGC
>DREN01000079.1 GCA_011051075.1 Deltaproteobacteria bacterium
GAATGTTTCCCTGTAATTAAGCAATGGTATCTCTGCAAGCAGTGCAGGGCCGATGCGGTAGGAGTGCCTGGTGAGGAACCTGGAAGAGAAGTGCAGCAGGAGGCATGCCCCTACACCTATTCCGTTCATACCGACCCCTGTGCTCTGTGCAATCATTGAGAACTTAGGGGCTTCGCCCCAATTGGTCGAGTGGTCAAGTGGTTGATTAGTCGAGTAGTTCAAGGACTTCACGACTCGACAATTCGACTATTTAACTACTCGACTAAAGTCGAAGGAATTTCAAGAGGTTGTAGAAATTACGAGACGTACACATCATATGGAGGGAAGAGATGGCTATTCCGGAAGAATATAAATTAAGATGCGATTTCACTATACCTGAGAGATACAAGCATCATGCGCTTACCAGTAGAAAAGAGCCCAATATCCCTGCCTGCAATATCAAAACCATCCCGGGGGATATGACTGAACGTGGTTGCGCATTTGCCGGGTCCCGTGGGGTCGTAGGTGGACCGATCGGTGACTGTATTCAGATCATCCATTCACCGGCAGGGTGTGCCTGGTATCAGTGGGGGACCAGGCGGAACCTTTCGGCCATTTATGCCTGGGCAGGCCCTGATGTACTCTGTAACGATTCTCATAACCGCAGAAGGGCAATTACCACTGACCTGCTGGAAAAGGACGTGGTCTTTGGAGGCATGGAGAAGCTGGAAAAGACATGCCTTGAGGCCTGGCGTCTTGTCCCGGGTGCAGCAGGTATCCTGATCTATACCACGTGTACGAGCGGCCTTATCGGAGATGATTGTCCTTCTGTGGCCCGAAGGGTTGAAAGAGAAATAGGCAAGCCGGTATTTGTCATCGATTCACCAGGCTTTTGTGGCGTTAGCCAGTCTACTGGTCATCACCATTTCAATGTCCAGTTCTATGACCAGGTGGTGGAGTACAGAGAGAAACACCCGGAGGTCTGCATAAAAGAGGAGGAAAAAGGGCCTTATGACATTACCATTATCGGCGAATTCAATATGGATTGGGACCTGGCCTATATCAAACCCCTTTTTGAAAAGCTGGGCTGCCGTATCATAGCGGTCTTTACCGGAGGTGAGCGCCTTGAGAACCTGCTCAAGATACCTGATGCCCGGTTGAATGTCCTTCATTGCCAGCGCTCCTGCACCTATATCTCTGACCTGATCAAGGAAGGTTTTGATGTCCCCTATGTAAATGCGAGCTTCTTTGGAATTGAGCAGACGGCCAAGGCCTTGAGGGAAGTGGCGGAATTCTTCGGCTCTGAAGAAATGAAGGAGAGGGCAGAGCAGATCATTGAACATGAGTTGGAGGTTATCTCCCCTGCCATAGAGTTCTACAAGGAGCGGCTTACAGGCAAAAAGGTGGGTATGTATGTGGGAGGGCCGAGGGTATGGCACTGGCAAAGGGTTATGAAGGAATTGGGCATGAAGGTGGTCTTTGGCATGTGCACCTTTGCCCATGAGGATGACTACGAAAAGATCAATGCCAGGGCGGAAGACGGCGTGTTCCTTGTAGACAATCCCAATGAATTCGAGATTGAGGAATGTCTGGAGAGGTTTAAGCCCGATCTGTTTCTCACTGGTTTAAAAGAAAAATATCTCTGTCGCAAGCTGGGGGTGCCGACTGTGAATTCCCATTCGTATGAAAAGGGTCCCTATGCCTGCTTCAGGGGCATGGTGAACTTTGCCAGGGATATATATGAAGGAGTTTATGCACCCGTGTGGAAGTTCGTCAGGGATAAGGATTTTATTTAGGAGAAAGACCATGACTATACCCTTGAAATTAAATGGAAGGTTGACCATAGAAGACCTTAATGCCTTACCGGAGATACCTGTTGAAGGCATTACCTATGACCAGATGTATATAGAAAAGCAGCCCATCTGCCCTGAATACATCCCGCCGGATCAGGATATCATTCCTTCTTCCAAGAGGACCGCTGTCATAGATCCCGGCAGGATCTGCATGCCCTTTGGGGCCATGTGGGCAGCCGTGGGGGTCCATAAGTGCATCCCGTTTGTCCAGGGCGCACAGGGTTGCGCTACCTATCCCCGCTATACCTTCTCCCGCATCTTCAGGGAGCCTGTCTCCATCGCTACGGCCTCCTTTCATGAAGAAACGGCCGTATTCGGGGGGCGGAAGAATTTTATCGACGGACTGCGCAATCTTATTATCCGTTATCACCCCGAGGTAATTGCCATTATCACTGTCTGTTCGAGTGAGATCATCGGAGACGACATGGAGGGCTTTCTGGAAGAGGCCCAGGATGAGCTGGAAGAGGAACTCGGCCCAGAGGTCCTTGATGGGGTCAAGTTCGTCATTACTCATACCCCCAGTTTTGCAGGTTCTCACGTGGAGGGGTATAACCGGGCGGCCGCTGCATTTTTAAAGACTTTGGCCAAACGTACTACCCCGAACAATAAGGTAAATATCATCCCGGGCATGATTACGCCTGGAGATATCAGAGAAATAAAACACATCCTGAAACTGATGGATATCGAAGGTACAATCCTCTTTGATATATCCGAGACCCTTGATTGCCCTCTGCGCCTGCCCCAGCCCATGCCCTATTACCCAAAGGGCGGGACAAGGGCGGAGGATATAAGGGATATGGGCAATTCCCTGATGACATTTGCCCTGTGCCCGGATCAGGGGGGCGCAGGGGCCAAATACCTTGAAAAGCGGTTTAAGATGCCGGCCACAATCGGTCCTCTGCCTTTAGGTATACACAGTACTGATTTGTTCATAAAAAGCCTGGCTGAAGCAACAGGGAAACCGATTGCGGATGAAATAAAGGACGAACGGGGAATCTTGATTGACGCCATGGCTGATACCTTTCACTACACGATGGGGATGCGGGTGGCCATATATGGTGACCCTGATATAGCCGCTGCTGCCACAAGATTTTGTTGTGAACTGGGTATGGAGCCGGCGATCGTCGGAAGCGGGACAGAAAGCAAGCAGTTTGTAAAAGATGTGTGGGCAACGGCCTATGAATATGATCGCAAGCCGGTCATCTTAAACGGAAGCGACATGTTTGAATGGGAGGACTATCTCAAGAAGGACAAGATCGACTTGATCCTGGGTAACTCCAAGGCTGCGAATGTCTCTAAAGAGGCCAATGTGCCGTTAGTACGTATCGGATTCCCAATATACGACCGGGTGGGCTACCAGCGCCGGGCCTATGTGGGCTATCGCGGAGGTGAATACCTGCTTGATCTCATAGTGAATACCATCCTGGACAGCAAGTTTCCGGATGACCGTGTGCAGCAATAGATCTCCATCCAAAAGGCATGAGTAAAATGAAGGGTTGTTTAAATTACAACATGGGGGCCCATTTGGTCCAAAAAAGGAAAGGGGACACCAATCTTCCCCTCTGTAGCCGCCCATCCGCACCAGGGGGAATCACGCAGCGGAGCTGTGCCTTTTATGGGGCAAGATGGATGCTCGCCCCTCTGGAAGACGCTATTCATGTAGTACATGGACCTGTGGGCTGCGCCTCTTATGGCAGCACTGTGAGAGGTAGGTCATTTCGCGTGTTTTCCACTGCCCTGGAAGAAAAAGATATTGTCTTCGGTGGCAGGAAAAGACTCATAAGGACGATTAAAGAGGCAAAGGCCGTCATGCCTCATGCA
>DREN01000147.1 GCA_011051075.1 Deltaproteobacteria bacterium
CCTATGAGGTGTGGTCTAAGAAGGTCATGAAAAAGGAGCGGGTTTTCCCTGCCGCCCTGCTTCAGGCATCAAACGGGGCGGTTTCCCAGGCCGTGGCCAAAAACAAGAACGCCATCGGGTATATCGGGATCGGATACCTGAACAAGGATGTAAAGCCGTTGATGGTCAACCGGATTGTGGGGTCGGCAGCAACAACCCTGAACGGGACATATCCGATCAGCAGGCCTCTCTTTATGTTTACACCAGGTTGGCCACAGGGGGATGTGCTCAAGTTCATCAACTTTGTCATTAATCCTAACAAGGGCCAGAAATATGTGGCGGAAGCAGGGTTTGTACCCCTTTATTGATTGATGCCCCAGCGAAATAGAAAAGAAAAAACATTTCACCCCAGTTAGATACCTGCAAAAACGGATTTAACGGGCAGGCGGGATAAAATTGATGATTGTTGGAGCGAAGCGTAAATACCGCCTTGACCAGAGGTAGAGCGGGAATGATTGTTCATTGAAGGGCTGATGAATGGAAAAACAGAAGTCGGATGTCTGAGGTCTGATGACAGAAAACGCAGATGGATGCGTGCTGGAATGCCGGAATAGAACGGCACTGGGTAAATAATCCGTGGAAATCTGCGTAATCTGCGGATGGATGATTTAGATGAGAAAAGGTAGTAAAAAAGGGAAAAGCCGGCGGGGAAGGGAACGGGTAATCCGGTTTATTTTTTTCGGTGTGGCATTGGCTTCAATTGCCACCCTCGGCCTGATTGCCCTCTTCCTCTTCGTAGAGGGGCTTCCTGTTTTAGGAAAGGTTTCTGTCAGGGATTTCGTCTTCGGAAAATTCTGGTACCCGACCGACGAGCCCCCGGATTTCGGTATTTTCCCTCTGATTATGGGGTCTGTCTGCGTGACCGCGGTTTCTTCTGTTATCTCGATCCCACTCGGGGTAATGACGGCCCTCTATCTTGCAGAGTGCGCCTCTGCGAGGGTGAGGGAGTGGGTTAAACCGATCGTAGAGCTTTTAGCATCCCTCCCTTCGGTGGTCATCGGCTTTTTCGGCATGGTGATCGTAGCACCATTCCTTCAAGAGATCCTGAATATCCCCACTGGCCTGAATCTATTTAATGCGTCTTTAATGTTAGCTTTTATGTCCATTCCAACCATCTGCAGCCTCTCTGAAGACGCCATTTTCAGCGTGCCCACAGAGCTGAAAGAGGCATCTTTGGCCTTAGGGGCCACACACTGGGAAACCATCGCCCGGGTCATTCTTCCCGCTTCTATTTCAGGCATCTCTACCGCTGTAATCCTGGGTATGTCCAGGGCCATGGGTGAAACCATGGTGGTCCTTATGGTTGCGGGCGGCGCGGCTATGATACCCACTTCCCTTTTTGATCCGGTGCGGCCCATGCCCGCGAGCATAGCCGCCGAGATGGCAGAGGCACCTTTCCGTGGCGACCACTATTACGCCCTGTTTGCCATAGCCATTGTCTTGTTTCTGTTCACCTTGGCCTTCAACCTTGTGGCGGAACATATATCCAATAAATACAGGCAAGTTGGAGCGGCAACCCTTTGAATTGGACGGAAGTCAGAGGTCAGATGTCAGAAGGCGGGGATTAATGGATGAATAGGATGAAGCATAAAAATGGAGTGCGGGTTCGCAGAAAAGTCGTTCAGGGGGCTATGTTTGGGATTTTCAAGATCTGCGCTGCCGCCAATGGAATTGCCCTTGCAATCATGCTGTACTTTCTTGTGTCGAGGGGATGGCGGGCCATTAACTGGACATTCCTAACCCAACCGCCCATAGATTCCATGACAAAGGGGGGAATACTTCCCTGTATAGTCGGCACCCTATGTCTCAGTATTGGCGCCATTGCGGTAGCCCTTCCGATCGGAGTTGCATCAGCCATTTACCTGCACGAATACGCACACCCAGGGAGGATCCTTCGTCTAATCCGGCTCGGAATCAATAACCTTGCAGGGGTGCCTTCTGTGGTTTTTGGGCTCTTTGGCCTGGCCTTTTTTGTGGTGTATCTGGATATGGGTGTGAGCATCCTTGCCGGGGCTTTAACCTTAGGAGCGCTTACCCTGCCCGTGATTATCGGGTCTACTGAAGAGGCCCTGAGGGCAGTTCCGGACACATATAGGGAAGCGTCTTTAGGCCTTGGGGCAACCAAATGGCAGACCATCTACCGCGTGGTCCTGCCGACAGCCCTGCCAGGAATTCTGACAGGGACGATCCTGGGCATCAGCAGGGCAGCCGGAGAAACGGCGCCCATCATGTTTACGGCGGCTGTATTCTTTACACCCTCATTGCCAACCTCTATTTTTGATGAAATCATGGCGCTTCCCTATTATATCTATGTGCTTGCCACGGCAGGCACTGATATTGAGGCCACACGTCCTTTGCAGTATGGAACGGCTCTGGTCCTGATCGCCCTTGTGCTCGGTCTGAATCTCATTGCCATCATCTACCGGTCTCGTCTCAGGAGGGGTCGATAATGTTTCGAACTGGATACTGGATACTCGATACTGGCCGAAGATCCCGCTTCTGAGCAGGATCTTCGACAAATTTCAAATTTCCAACCTTAGGCGCCCTATGCAAGATTCACTGAAAATGTCGACAGTAGATCTCGATTTCTATTACGGCAATTTCCATGCTCTCCATGGAGTCACCCTTGACTTCTATGAAAACCAGGTGACGGCCCTGATCGGCCCTTCCGGATGTGGAAAGAGCACACTATTGCGTTGTCTCAACCGGATGAACGACCTGATCCCTTATACCCGGGTGGAAGGAAACGTATGTCTGGATGGTGAAGAAATTTATGAGCCCGAGGTGGATGTGGTTGCGCTCCGTCGTAACGTGGGCATGGTGTTTCAAAAACCGAATCCTTTTCCAAAGACCATTTTTGAAAATGTGGCATACGGTTTAAGGGTCAACGGTATAAAGGACAAGGCCTTTCTTGCGGACAGGGTTGAAACCAGTCTAAAACAGGCGGCCCTGTGGGATGAAGTCAAAGACAGACTCCATGATTCAGCGCTCGATTTATCCGGGGGCCAACAGCAGCGTCTCTGCATTGCCAGGGCTATGGCCGTAGAGCCGGAGGTCTTGCTCATGGACGAGCCGGCCTCTGCCTTAGACCCGATTGCAACCCAAAAGATCGAAGAACTGATCCGCGATCTGAAAAAAAGATACACAATTATCATCGTGACCCACAATATGCAGCAGGCTGCAAGGGTCTCCGACATTACCGCTTTTTTTTACTTGGGAGAGATTATTGAGGTGGACAAGACTGAAACGCTCTTTACTCGACCGAAATTAAAACAAACTTCTGATTATATCACCGGGCGTTTTGGATAAAATCTAAAAAAATTCGACCTGTGCGGTTACCGGTAGTCCGTGGGGGTCTCTTTTCCAAAGGACGCAACAAATATTCCATCACGACATGGAACGCCCCCTTAGTTGGATTACAGCTTCGGAGCAGGCAGGGACCCGTACATGCTCCAACAGAGACTCTCTCCTGGGGCTTTTCCGTAGCTTATTTCAAGCGCATGCTGCCGTCCCTATAAAATGAGACAGGGTTTTGCGTCCTTTGGAAAAGAGACCCCCACGGACGGGATAGATCCCGTATC
>DREN01000020.1 GCA_011051075.1 Deltaproteobacteria bacterium
ATTCTAGGCATGCCCGCAAGATACCAGCAAAAGCAGTCGATGTTAAGTTATTTTATTATTTAAGGACGTCCCTTATGTTGCGACCTTCCCTAACTCATTGAATTTACACATACTTTCGATCTTGCGGGGATTCGCTGAAGTTCCTGTAAAATCAACATGTTATATTGCCCTGACACTTGGACTGAAAAAAACACGCAACATAATAAGACTCGCAACATAACGTCCCCCTAGTCCCACACGGTTTAACGTCAATCACAAAGACGATGTATTTCTGATCGAGGGATCCGGCCTTCGGCTACTCCGAAAGGAAATCGGGGAGGCCCTTTCCCGCTACGGATTTGATCCTGATTCCCAACCCATATGGAAGGACGGCTGTGCCATAGCGCTGTTGCATGATGATCTACTTTCGGGAGCATTTCAGCCCGCCAAAAGGAATGTTTTGCTGATCGGCGATGCGGCAGGACTCATTCTGCCCATCACGTTCGAAGGGATCGGATCCGCCCTCAAGATTGGCATTCTGGCTGCCGAAGCCATTGTCAAGTGTTTTGACGATGGAGAACAGGTTGCCTCTTTATACCTTAAAAGCCTTGAACCGATGTTGCAGGTCATTGGTCGACTCTGCACGGTTCAAGATCAACTCAAGGCATCAAATGCGGGTGCCGACCCGTTGGCGAAGTCCCTGAAAAACGCCTACCGGGAAACACTGACCATTCAGGAGACATGAAGGCGTCGTAACAATTGTCTGTGAAGCAAGGGGACGTCCCCCTAGTCCCCAGGTAACCATTGTATGAGGCATTTTGTCTTGGTCGGGGCGAGAGGATTTGAACCTCCGACACCCTGCTCCCAAAGCAGGTGCGCTACCAGGCTGCGCCACGCCCCGTCTTTTTGAAAAGTTATATCCAGTTTAGTCATTTCAAGGGTCAAAATCAAGTGAATATTGTGGTTTTCTCCCTTGACCCACGGAGAACTTTTCCCTATAGTAGCTGATCTTGATAGATTAGCTTGAAATCAGGGTACCAAATCTGGAGTGCTCACGCCCGGAACTGCGGTTGCGGGTGTGGCTGCCCTACATGGCTGAAATCATAGAAATTCAGGGAGGCTTCGTATGGACCTTTGGAGAAAGATCGGCATCGGAGTAGTCTCAATAATCCCGGCGTTTGTACTGTCAGGCCTTGTGTGGGACTGGTTCGAGTCGTGGCTGGCCGCGCTTGCGGTGGTCATACTGGTGGGGGTATTTTCAGGTTCGGTTATCTCGGGGAAGTTTTCTACGGAGTAAGACCGGCCTCAGCGGACAGGGTTTGAAGGGGATCGGAGCCTGGGTCCGATCCCCGTTGTTTATCTTACGCTATCCCGAGCCTGAACTTCAGGGACTTGAGCGTATTCTTCATGAGCATGGTGATGGTCATGGGACCTACGCCGCCGGGTACCGGCGTAATCCAGCCTGCGATCTCCTTGGCCGCGTCAAAGTCCACATCACCCCTCAGTATGGCGATCTTCTTGCCGGTCTTCTCGCTGATCTTCTCACCAACACGGTTCACGCCCACGTCGATGACACAGGCCCCCGGTTTGATCCACTCAGGCTTGACCAGCCCCGGCACCCCTGCCGCAACGATCAGGATATCGGCCCGTTTGCAGTGAGACTCCATATCCTTGGTGCGGGTGTGTACCACCGTGACCGTGGAATTGGCGCCCTCGGCCTTTTGAAGCATCATATTGGCGATGGGCTTGCCCACGATATTTGAACGGCCCACCACAACGGTCTCCGCACCGCTGGTCTCCACCCCGGCCCTTATGATCATCTCCTGGATGCCCGCCGGGGTACAGGGCGGGAACTTCACCTCTGAGCCCCCTATCATGAGCCTTCCCACGTTGACCGGATGGAACCCGTCCACATCCTTGTCTGGATCGATGGCGTTTAAGATCTTCTTTTCATCTATCTGCTTTGGAAGGGGCAACTGGACCAGGATCCCGTTAATGGAATCGTCCTTATTATACTTGTCAATGAGGGCAAGGAGGGCCTCTTCAGAGATATCTTCGGGCTGGTTGTCCTGGATCTCCTTGAATCCCAGCCTGTTTGCCGTCTTGATCTTGAGGGTGACGTAGGATATGGACGCGGGATTTTCACCCACAAGTATGGTTACGAGCCCCGGAACCACACCATGTTTTTCCTTGATCTCCTTTACCTCGTCTTCGATCTCCTTGAGGATCTGTTCCCTGATTTCCGTTCCCTTTATGAGTTTTGCCGTCATCTTAAATCTCCTTTGTTGAAAAATTTTGAACCCAACAGAAAAATCTGCTAACCTTTGAGAGACTCAATAGCCCTTTTCTACTTTTTCTACCTGCATAGCACACTATCGGCCCCATATCAAACGTTTTGTGCCCTAATTCTCAAACTTTCGGGCCCAGCGCAAGAGCACGGGGGCCGCTGGAGCAAGAAAATGGAGACGAACTTTATTTACATCACCACCGGCAGTGTTGAAGAGGCCAGGACCATTGCCAGGGACCTGGTTTCCAGCAGGCTGGCCGCCTGCGCCAATATTATTGACGGCATGAACTCCATTTACTGGTGGGATGGGGAGGTCCAGGAGGAAAAGGAGGTGATCCTCCTGGCCAAGACCAGGGAGTCTCTGGTTCCACGGTTGATCCACAGGGTGAAGGCCATCCACAGTTATGAGTGCCCGTGTATCGTAAGCGTACCGATTGTTGACGGAAACCCGGCGTTTATGGAATGGATAGAAAGGGAGACCAGGCAGGAATGAAACCCTGTGCGCTCAGGGGCCTTCTCTCCTGCTCCGCCTCTTTTTCAACAATCTCACCAATATGATCACGGCCCCGAGTCCCATGAGCGAGAGGATGGCCATGTTGTAGTTGAACATGATCTTTCCCATCTTCTCCCTGACCAGGTCCCAGTTCGCCCCTATTGAATAACCCACGCTGATCCAGATAAGGTTCCACAGGGATGCGCTCAAAAGGGCCAGCAGGGCCACCTTTTGGACCTTCAATCCCGATATGCCCCCGGCTATTGATATGACGGAACGGATGCCCGGGAAGAACCTGTTCAGAAAGATGAGAAAATAGCCGTACTTCCTGAACCATTCCTCTGCGCGCATAATGTCCCGGGCCTTGAAGAACCTGTAATCCTTCTCAATGAAAAACTTTCTCCCCAGGAGGTGTCCCACCCAGAAAAGAAACATGAAACCGATCAGGCTTCCAAGGGTAGTTGTCAGGTAGACCCCGAAAAAGGAGAGCCTCCGGGTGGCCACCAGAAAGGCCCCGAAGGCGGTGATGGTATCTCCCGGAATGGGGGGAAAGACGTTCTCCACAAAGGCGCTCAGCCCCAATAACAGGTAAAGGAGGGTATCGGGGAGTGAATTAATCAGGTTCAGAAAGCCATCCAGGTAGGACAAGGGCTCTTTCTCCAAAGTTCAGGATCCCGGCACATGGAATCCCGTCCCGGAACAGTGAGTCATCCAGTATTTCCGCTGCGCTACAATTACAGACATCGTTAAGTGGTTAAGTAGTTGAGTGGTTAAGTCGTTGTTATGACTGATCATACCCATGATTGCCTTGAAAATTGGACAGTCAGCATTTGAAAAGCCATAACATCCTGAAATAGTAG
>DREN01000119.1 GCA_011051075.1 Deltaproteobacteria bacterium
ACCCCATCTCCTCTCCGCTGCTCAGGGAAAGCTGAAGGGCCTTGACCGTAACCGGGTTCTTCATACCCATATCCCTCGCCCTTTCCACGGTGGTCACGATGGCGCAGGCCGAACCGTCGCTGACGCCGCAACAGTCAAAGAGTCCCAGAGGGTGGGCAATGATGGGAGATGCCATTACCTGATCGATGGTTACGGGCCTTCTGAGATGGGCCTTGGGGTTGAGTGCGCCGTTTTCATGGCTCTTGACAGATACCTGGGCCATGGCCCTCTTGATATCCTGCTCCGGGATGCGGTACTTGGCCCCGTAGGCGGTGGCAAGCTGGGCAAACACCCCGGGAGCGGTCATGTTGGGATACCAGAGCCAGCTAAGGGACCCGAAGTTGGAACCCGGGTTGGGCAGTCCGCCGTAGCCCGTATCCTTGAGTTTTTCCACTCCAAGGGCAAGGCAGACGTCGTAGGCGCCCGATGCCACCCCATAGACGGCCCCCCGGAAGGCCTCGGTTCCGCTGGCGCAGTAGTTCTCGGTCCTGGTGACCGGGATAAAGGGGAGCCTGAGGGTGACTGACAGGGGCAGACCGCTCTTTCCAACGTTAATCTCCTCAATACAGGTGCCGAGCCAGGCGGCCTCGATATCGGCCACCTCAACGCCGGCGTCTTCCAGGCATTCGGTAAAGGCCTCTGTCATGAGCTCTTCAGCGCCTGACTCCCACCGCTCTCCGAACCGGGTACAGCCCATACCGATAATCGCCACCTTATCTCTGATTCCTGTGGCCATAGTCTCTCCTCCTCTAAAACCTGAACAGCTTTTCAATAAGCTGTGATTTCATGAGATCCCCTTCAACCTTCAGCTTTCCGCTGGTAAAGGCGCTCATGGCGTTAAGTTCGCCCCTCATGAGGCTTACAAAATCATCGTCACCCATCTTGATGGTGGTGGTGGGCCTTTCATGTGATCCTTGTGTGACCTCACAGTTCCCGTCCTTTACCGTGATGTACCAGCAACCGCCTCCCGGACCGGAGATATCAAACTGAAACACCGCGTCAACCCCTGCGGCCTTATCCGCCTGAAAGGCCCCTGAAATGCCATCAAAGATACCGGCCACGCTCATTCCGCCCTCGTCTTCGGTCGGCGCCTCCCTCTTTTTGGGGTTGAAGGCATCCAGCATGGGGCCGAAGGCCGCAGTGGCATTGGGAAACTCCTGGCCCTTTCCCAGGGAGTTTATCTTTTCCCAGTCGTGGTGGATATCCTCGAGGGTTGGGATTTCCCTGCCGTCGCCGATCACGGTTCCGGCCCCGGTAACAATGGCCGCCCTGTTGAAGTAGCCCATGCCGGCGTTGAAGATCATCCCGTTGTCATCGCACTTCTCCGAACAGAGGTAGAGGACCAGCGGGGCCACGAATTCCGGTTTGAGCTTTTTTAGGAGGTCCGGTGGGAGGATATCCTCCGTAAGCCTGGTGGCCGCCACCGGCGCGATGGTGTTGATCTTGATGTTGTGGCTCTCCCCCTCCAGCCTGGCCGTGTTCATGAAACCGATAAGGCCCATCTTGGCCGACGAGTAGTTGGTCTGACCGAAGTTCCCGTAGAGCCCGGCGGCCGAGGTGGTAAGGATGATCCGGCCGTAACCCGTCTCCCGCATCTTTATGAAGGCGGGACGGGTCACGTTATAGGCCCCCTTCAGATGAACGTCCATTACCGCATCCCAGTTTTCAGGTTCCATCTTCACCAGGGTCTTGTCCCTCAGTATCCCCGCGTTGTTTATGAGTATGTCCACACGGCCAAAGGCCTTAACGGCCGTGTCAACGATTGCCCGGCCCCCTTCAGGGGTAGCCACGGAGTCGTAGCTGGCGACCGCCTCACCACCCGCGGACCTGATCTCCTCAACCACCTTGTCAGCGGGAGAGGAAGACCCCTCTCCCGACCCGTCACGGGCGGAACCTATGTCGTTTACCACCACCCTGGCACCCCGGGCCGCAAGCTCGAGGGCGTACACACGGCCAAGGCCTGCCCCCGCCCCTGTGACAATGGCCACCTGACCGTCAAAACGGATATCCTCCCCTTTGGCAACGCCCCCTTCCTCTGGTTCTGGAAGAGGAACCGCCTTCCAGAAATACCCGGTAAAGCCCCGCTCAGCATCTGTGTAGCGCCTGCGAAAGGACATGGCAACCTTTTGACCCACCCGGACCTCTGAGAGCTCACAGTCAGTGAAATCCGCCATGAACCGTCCTCCACCGTCAAACTGGATCATCCCGTAGATGCCCGGAGGATCCACTGATACCGCTAAGAGGTCCCCGGTAAAGCTCTTCACAGAGGCGGGCACGTCCGCAAACTCATAGGGCGCCTGGGATTTTACTGCACGGCACTTGGGGTTTACGCAGATGTCCATCCTCGGAAACTGGGGGGTTCCGCACTTGGTGCACCTGCCGCCCACCAGTCCCAGTATCATGTCCCGCTTACGCCACATAACGGTCATGGCGGTCTGGGTGGGGGCCTCGGCACGGATACCCATCTCCGTGTCGATCAGGTCCCTGAACTTGAGGAACTTGGCGTAGTTATCGGTAGTCTTCTTGTTGGCAAGGGAGCCTTTTATGCCCTGCCTCGCCGGAAGATTAAGGATCTCATCGGTCACCCTGAAACAGAGGGCGTCACAACCCTGACCGAACCCGGCCATCAATATGCAGTCACCCGGCTTGGCCTCTTCCAGGGCATGCACAAACATGACCAGGGGATGTGCCGCCCCGGTTTCTCCGCACACCTCATGGAGATTATCCATTACTTTTTCAGGAGCGGCTCCCAGCTTTTTGGAGATCTTTCTGTGTTCGCTTTTGAAAAAACAGGGGAAGATAAGTCTGTCCACCTCATCCATCTCATGGACAACTTGTCAAGGAGGCCGGAGACCCCCTCAGGGATAATCTTGGAGTACCCCTCATCCCTGACCCAGCGCTCCTCCCACATATAGTCGTACTGGTTTGCAGCCCCCCTGTAGTGGTCAACGAAATCATGGGTGACCGTATAAGAGCCTAAGAATTCAGCAACCACACCCGTGTCACCCACGAGCACAGAGGCTGCCCCGTCCCCGAACCACATTTCGTAGAAATACCCGGTCTTGGCCATACGCTTATCCGCGGCAGTGACCAGCACGCTGTTACGGTCCCCGCTTTTTACCGCGGAAAGGGCCTGGATTATTCCTGTGCTTCCGGCCCTGAGGGTTGACGTAAAGTCCGCAGCATGCAGTTGGTCTTTCAGGTTAAGGGCCCCCTTGACAATACCTGCATTCAGCCGGTCGGAGAAGGGGAGCGTGGTGGAGCATAAGAAAAGGGCATCTACCCGGGACTTGTCCTGACCTACAAGGCAGTCCCTGGACGCTGCCACCGCCATTGTCAGGGCATCCTCATCCCAGTTACAGAAAGAGCGTTCTCCCTGGGCCACCATCACGATGGCCGGGGCAAACCAGCCCATAGTCTGATAGATACTCATCCGGTCCAGCCGGAGCCTGGGAATGTAGCCGCCATACGATGTAATACCGATCATGGATGGTCCTCCCTGTCTATATTGAAATATTGACCATTGACTATTTACAGCATCAAAACCTGAACAGCTTTTCAAT
>DREN01000339.1 GCA_011051075.1 Deltaproteobacteria bacterium
CCCCACTTGAGAACAACCATTATCTCGGGCTTGAACATGCTTCCCGATACGTCTGCCGGCACAAACCGGTCCTTTTGTTTTTTCTCTGGAACCGGAATCCTCCCCGCCAGGAACCGGTCCAGGTGGACCTCGTCCACGAGGAGGGCCGCCACGTCGGCACGGTTCACTTGGTCCTTTACGGCAATGCCCTTGGCCACATCCGTAAGGGTAAAGCTGGCGGACGCCCTGATGATCTTCTGCACCCTCTTGTAGAGCCTGTCGGCCGGTTCGTGCCAGCGGCCCGGAGGGGCGCCTGAAACCCTTGCAAGGGCAGCCTCCGAGTCCCTGAAGCGCAGGGCCTTGAAATAGGCCACGCCCATGAAATAATCCGCGGCCGATCTGGTCTGGTAATAGGGGAGTTCATCCCCCTTCACATCTTCCAGATTCATGGCCCTCTTGTATTCCTTCTCCGCCTGCCTGACCCATTTTCCGGGCCTGGCGTGGGTGAACACCCTGATACCTGTAACCCGGGCCATGAACCTCTGGGAGTCTCCCTCAGCCTCATCCTCTGCGTCGTCTATCAGGTCCAGGGACCTCTTCAACTCCACTTTCCGGTGTTCACCGTCCTTCTCCGCCTCCACCTTCATGGCCGCCACCAGGGCCTTGCCTGCAAGGGCCGGGGAGAACTCCGGTTCGAGCTTGAGGGCGCGCTCAAAACGCGCTGATGCGCCTGTCAGATCCCCCTTGTCGATAAGCTCCATGCCCATGAGATAATGATGGGCCGGGTTGTCCTCTGGTGAAAGAGGCGCCAGCTTTTTCTGAGCGCAGCCACCCACCAGCCAGACCATAGCCAAAAAACATACAACCACAAGTGACTTCCTCATAGTTCCCCCTCCTTTTTCAGTGAAAGCTGTTTTCAAAAGGCAGTTGCCGTGTATTGGACTGAAACGGACCTTCAACCTGGTTCTTCCATCGTTAACATGAACATGGAGCGGTGAATGCCTCCATCCCTTCCTCATGCGCCCTGAGCCACCCTTTCATAGGCCAGAACATCGACTGTCACCCGCGCCATCGGGTGAACATCCTTCTTCATCAGAGTTTCCAATTCCCTGTAAACAGCAGCGTCCATATATTTCTCACCACACTGGTCACACAATCCAGCAGGAACATCTTCGATAACGAAAAGCTCTTTGCCCCACCGATAGTCAATAGTTACCCTGGCTCTTCGCACTTTTCCCCTGCAAAAATAGCATCTGGTTACCATTCTATTCTATCGGCCTCGCTTTCTTGAGCTTTTTCTCCATGGCCGCCAGGGCTTCCAGGTAGTTCAAGTAGATCCCTATCCGGTCTTTCTGCGATATGGCGTGCCCCCATATCTGGGCATAGTTTACAGGCAGGGTGGCAAAGCGCCTTGCCAGGATGCTTGCCCTTTTCCTGGCGCCGGGTCCGGATGCTATGCCCTGGGCCGCCAGGTAACCTATGCTGTTTGCGATCTGATTGGTGCTGAATTCGGCTAATATCATCATATCGTCCACAAGCTTGACGGTCAATGCCGTCATGGCAGCTGAAACCTGCGAAAAACTGTCATCAATAAAGGCGACGATGGAGAGGAGCTTTTTTGCAGTTCTGACCTTCTCGGGCGTGACCTCCACCGTGCTGGTTGCCTCTTTGTAAAGCTTCTGCTGGATGGTTATCTTGTCCTCCACCTCCTCTTCCAGCTCATCTTCTCTCTTTTCAAGGGCGGCCCTCTGCCCCGGGGGCAGATCTTTTTCCTCAAGCCTGGCCTGGACCTCCTTGAGATCCGCCACGACAATCTCCACCTCGGTGTCCACCTTCTCCATGGTATCACGGACATGGTCCGGAAGAAGGGTATAGAAGACCTCCTTGAAGGTGCCCAGGTGCTCTCCTTCCACCACCCTGAGACAATCTATGGGAACCCTGAGGTCCACCCATGATTTCAAGCCGTTCTTCTCAAAGAGATACTGGTTCAGCATTTCCTCCGTTGGAATGTTGAAAAACGCGCATCCCCTTTTGATGGTCATCCTTCTGCACTCTGCCGAACCCTGTCTAAGGGTAGGAAAGCTGGCCGTATAATAGGGGCATTTGCACCCTATGGGATAGTAACCGAGTACCCCCTTGGCGTGCTCGTAGCGTTTCCCCATTGTCTTAGCCGCCTCTATGATAAGGGTGCCCCTGGCCGCGATGATCGCCCGGGCCAGAAGGGCGTTAACCCCGCCGGGCCCCACATAACTGAAGTAGAGGGCAGGGTTGTAGAACCTGAAAAAGTAGAAGTCATTTTTCAGCAGGTTCAGTAAACATTCATCGTACTTTTTCCGGGCCGCCTGCTCACCCTTTCGAGGATCCTGGGAGTACTGATTGAGCATTTCGGGCCACGGGTCTTCCATGGAGACGGGCATGCGCTCGAGAAGCAACTGGTTCAGCTTGGTCATGGCTGCAATCTCGTCCAGAAAGACCAGGTCCATCTCCAGTTCCATGGCAGGATTCACTGCCTTGGAAACCTCAATACCTGTTGCCTGCTCAATGGCCTTTATGCAGCCGGTCAAGAGAAGGAGCATCGAAAGCGTGCAGAAAATCTTTTTCATCTCGTCTCCCATGGCTCTCACAAGCCCGATTCATCTACTGACAACCCCTCGTCCCTGACTCCCGCCCATGTGGTGAGGAACAGCCTCGGAAATCCCTTCCCGGTCATCACCTGATTCTGAGATAAAGGCGATGATTTCAAAGTCCCAGGGCTGGGGAGAACTCAGTAACTCGTGGGGGCCTTGTACTGGTCCAGGGACCTGCCCGTGGCCTTTTGCCGCTCGAACGATGCGAAAAAGGTGTCCAGTTCATAGGTCACATCCTTCATGGCCCTCTGCATTTCCCTGTCCCCCGGATCAATAACCGCGGCCCTCCTGTAGAACTCACCGGCCCTTTTCAGGTAACGCACCTGGGTCTTCTGATCGTTGGCCGCGCTCCAGGCCATGCACTCCAGGGCGACCCCGGTGTTGTAGAGGAGGGCCGCATCATCACAGTCCTGGTTGCCTGCTGCGGCCCTGAGCACCTCATAGGCCCCACTGCAGTTACCCGCGTCTATCATCTGGGCCCCCTTGTCCGCCAGGTCCCCGCCCGATTTGACCGGCCTGAGGACCCTGCTCTTGACCGGCACGAACTGCCGCACGACCCTTTTTACCGCCTCCTTCACCATGGTTTCCTTCAAACGGATCGGAGAAGGGAGACGCTCCTTTTTATATACGGGCACCTCATGATGTTTTTCTATGAGGATGGGATCGCTGGTGGAACACTCGATCATGCCCGCCTGCCTGATGGAAAAGCTCGCCTGAAACACGCCGTCCCTTGTGATACGGTCTCCCCTCTTTACGGTTTTCACGGAAAGCCTGTGAACCCTGATACTCAGGTCAGGGTATTCCCCGCTCATGGCGGGCACGGAGATGGGATTGATGAATCTGGTCTGACCCAGCACGGCCCGGGCGTACTGGGCTATGATCCTCTTCTCCTCCCCGGCAACCTTGCCACTCACGGTCTCGGGTCCCACGTACATGTAAGA
>DREN01000195.1 GCA_011051075.1 Deltaproteobacteria bacterium
GCCGATTCTAAAAACTCGGCTCAAAATTCACGATCTTGGACTATATAGACGGTTAGATGGTTTTCACCTGTATCCGGAATGGCCTTTCAGCTCTTTCAGGAGGACCGGGATGAAGGTCTCCAGGTCTTCCACCACACAGTAGTCTGACACGTTGAATATTGAGGCTTCAGGGTTGGTATTGATGGCCACGATGGTCTGTGAGCCCCTCATGCCTCCGATGTGCTGGGGTGCCCCTGATATGCCGCATGCAAGGTAGAGCCTGGGGGAGACGGTCTGGCCTGTGACTCCTACCTGGTGTTTGTAGGGGAGCCACCCCTGATCGCACAGGGCCTTGGAGGAGGCCAGGGCGGCCCCGGGAAAGGCCTTCACCAGTTCCTCAAGGAGGTGAAGATTTTCAGGCCCGCCAAGGCCTCTTCCCGCAGACACGATCAGATCCGCATCCCCCAGGTTCAGTCCTGTTTTCTGTGAGGCCTTGAGCTTCAGGGTCTTTGACAGGGAGGGGGCATGGCCTGCCCTGACTATACGCACATGGCCCTTTGACGCGGGCCCTGATAGGGAATCAGGCCCCGATCCCGGCAGGACGGTGAGTACGGTTTTTTTCATGGCGGGTGTTATCTCCCCGTGGAGCTTGTTGTTGAACATGGGTCTGATAAAACTGACCTTGTCGCCTGTGATCCGCACACCTACCACGGATGTGATGCAGGAGGCCTTCAGAAAATAGGCGAGTCTTGGGGCCAGGTCAAATCCGGTGGCCGTGTGGGACATGCAGATATATAACGGGTCCTCGTCTTCCAGGACCTCTGCCACGGCCCCCTTCCAGACCTCACCGTTATAGGGTTCAAGGTGCTCGCCCTTCACCCCTGTTACATCTACACCGGCTGTACGCGCAAGCTCCCGTGCAGGGGTTTCCACCCGGTTGCCCGGGATCATGGCCATTACTCCGAGGTCCTGTCTTGCTCCCAGATCCAGTGCAAAGGATAAGGCCTCATGGGCTGCCTGGGGTATGTGTCCCTGCCGGTGCTCCATAATCACGAAAATGCGTGCCTTTACCATGGGTATTCCTCAGATAAGGGATTTCTCATGGAAGATCTTCACCAGGGCCCGGGCCTTTTCTACCATGGTGCCCTCCATAAACACTCCCCGTGATGAGCGTTCGGGCTGGCGGAGGGAGACCAGTCTATCCCTTTGCCCTAAGGAGGGCAGCTCTCCTTGGCCGATGGTGAGGATCTCCTGATCCGCCGCCCTGAGCATGTTTGAGAGAGAGGGATAACTAGGGGTGTTGATCCCCGGCTGTAGAGTCAGGACCGCCGGGAGTCTTAAGCGAAGGCACTCCCTGCGGCCGGATTCCACCTCCCTTTCAACGTATATGCCTCTACCCTCATCCATGATTTCCTGGTGGATCACCGAGGTGGCACAGGCAAATGCGAGGATCTCCCCGATGAACTGGCCCACCACACAGTGCATGTCATCCTCCGCCATTACCCCGGTAAGGATCAGTTGGTAGGACTTATCCTCTGCCCACGATGCGATCAGAGAGGCGGTATCAAAGGGGCTCAGGTAGGAGTCATCGTTCAAAAGGATGTGGTTGGCGTTGTCAGCACCCATGGCCAGGGCCCTTTTCAGGGTGGCGGCCACCCTCTGAGGGCCCACTGAGACGGCGTCTATGCATGTTTTTTCTTCAGGGAGGAGGCCTTTCCTGATGAGCACGGCCTCCTCAAGGGCGAACCGGTCGAAGTGGTTCATTTTGAAAGCTTTGGGTTCGTGGCCGATCCAGGTGCCATCAGGGGAGATGGAAAGGGGAAGTTCAGGGTCAGGGACCTGTTTAACGCATACCAGTATGTTCATCTCAGGTGCAGGAAAGCCTCTTTTTCTTTGAATTGATCCGACTCAGGTCTACCGAAATTATAGCTATGATAGAAGAAGGTAAGAGGGAGTGCAAGAAAAACCCGAGCGATCGCCCGGGTTTTTCTTGACACCATAAAGCCATGCGTCTAACGTGCAACTGAGTCCTGTGTCTGAGCCCAAGCCCCATCAACCCATCAGTGGAGCGTTTCATGGATTTTGAGATATCTGAGAGAATGAAGATAATAACCAATATGATAGATGAGTTTGTGGACAAAGAACTGATCCCGCTGGAGCCTGAGTTTCTGACCAGGAGTTTCAGGGATCTCCTCCCAGTGCTCGAGGAAAAGAGGGCCGCGGTGAAAAAGATGGAACTCTGGGCCCCGAACCATCCAAGAGAGTACGGCGGCATGGGCCTGAACCTGGTGGACCATGCCCTTGTTTCAGAGTCCCTCGGCAGGACCCCCATCGGCCATTACGTGTTCGGGTGTCAGGCCCCGGATGCAGGCAACATCGAGATCCTTTACCTTTACGGTACTGATGAGCAGAAGGAGAAGTATTTGAGGCCCCTGGTGGAAGGAAAGATCAGGAGCTGCTTTTCCATGACCGAGGTGGATCTGGCCGGATCCAACCCGGTGATGATGGATACCACCGCTGTGAAGGACGGGGATGACTATGTGATCAACGGACAGAAGTGGTACACCTCGTCGTCAGACGGGGCCGAGTTCGCCATTGTCATGGCAAAGACCAATCCAGAGGCCCGGCCCCATCTCCAGGCGAGCATGATTATCGTTCCCTGCCATACCCCAGGGTTCAACCATGTGAGAAATATCCCGGTTATGGGAGAGGCCGGGACCGACTACACGGGCCACGGCGAGATACTGTACCAGTCGTGCCGGGTGCCCCGGAAAAACCTCCTGGGACCTGAAGGGCACGGTTTTGTCATAGCCCAGGAGCGCCTTGGGCCCGGCCGGATCCACCACTGCATGAGATGGCTCGGAATCTGCAAAAGATGTTTTGATCTAATGTGCTCCAGGGCCTCCGAGAGGATCATAACCCTGGACGGGAAGACCCTTGCAACCAGGCAGATTATACAGGCATGGATTGCAGAGTGTGCCGCTGAGATCTCGGCCGCGCGCCTTATGACCCTGAACGCCGCCTGGAAGATAGAGACCCTGGGCGGAAAGGAGGCAAGGGAGGATATATCCCTCATCAAGTTCTTTGTGGCGGGCGTAATGCAGAAGGTGGTGGACAGGGCCCTCCAGGTCCACGGGGGTCTGGGAATGACGGATGATATCATTATTCCCTACTTCTACAGGCATGAGAGGGCGGCAAGGATATACGACGGCGCCGATGAGGTCCATAAGATTGCCGTGGCAAGGAGGATTCTGAGGGGTTATGAGGGGCGCCGGGTACATTGACGGTTCCGGAGGGGTCCTGGATACTGAAGCTGTCAGAAAGAAGGGATCTTCCAGGGGGTGAACGCCGAACTCCTGGCCTCCATGATAAAGGGGATGTTGCAGGACTGGTATCTTAAAAGGTGGAAGTACGAGGGGAGGAACGTGTCCACCGAGGAATATGCCGCCGCCCTTATGGGGCTTGTGGAGTCCTATCTTCTGTCCTGGAGGGTGGAGGAAAAACGGGCATAATGGGGGGACCATGGATCTGACAGACAGGCCTTCAAAGATAAGGGA
>DREN01000070.1 GCA_011051075.1 Deltaproteobacteria bacterium
GCCAAGGGCCTGGAGTGGCCCGTGGTAGTTATAATATGGGCCATGGAGGGAGGAAATCTCCCCTCCATGGCCCATATTATAACTACCACGGGCCACTCCAGGCCCTTGGCAGAGTGGATGGTGGAGAGGGTCAGGGCCTCTCCCCTCTCACCCTGGCCCACGTCTCGGGAGCTGGCAGGTGGTTCCAGGACCAGATCGTCAAGAAATCCGCGCAGCTTTCTGTAACGGCCTGCCATGGGAATGAGCTGTTCCAGTTCCTTCTCTCGCCTGGGAAAATCGTCAAATTTTTCCCTCAGGATTGGGAGATAGTACTCCATAACCTGCCTCACCGCTTCCTCTGGGTCTGTATCCCCTGAGGAAAGCCCCCCCAAGAGTGCGCCCAGGCCTTTCAGACCCCCGTCTCTCCTGCCCATCCCCGGCCACTTTGCCAGTTCTCCCAGGGGAGGACGTTCCTGTTTCAGCCATCTGATAATGGCCTGACTCTTCCCCATGCCCACATTCTTTACCAGTCTCAGTATCCTGATCCAGCTTACGGCCTCATCCCTGTTTACGACCACCCTCAAGTGGGCCAGAAAATCCTTGATATGGGCCGATTCCAGGAACTTGAAGCCCCCGTACTTGACGTAGGAGATCCCCTGCCGGGTCAGCTCGGCCTCTAATTCAAAGGACTGATATGCGGCCCGGAACAGAACTGCGTAGTCGTTGATGGGATGTCCCGCAGCCGTCTGCCTCTTGAGATAGTCGGCTATGAGCAGGGCCTGACCATGTTCTGTTCCGGCATCAATCACCTTTGGTTTTTCACCCCCTTTCCGTTCGCTAAAGAGGCACTTGGTGTAGCTCTCCGTGGCCTGATCCATGAGGGCGTTTGTCAGGGCCAGAATCGGTCTCGTGGAACGGTAGTTCTGCTCAAGCTTGATTATCCTTGTTCCGGGAAAAGCGGACGGAAAATCGAGCATGTTCCGGTAATTAGCCCCCCTGAACGAGTATATGGACTGGGAGTCATCTCCAACCACCATGATGTTTCGGTGTTCATGGGCAAGCCACTTTACGATGTCGGCCTGTATGGTGTTGGTGTCCTGGTACTCATCCACCATAATATGGGAGTATTTCCTGTTCAGCCAGGCCCTGATATCCCTGTTCTCTCTCAACAGCCTCTCCAGGTTGATAATCAGGTCATCGTAGTCCATCAGGTAGTTGGTCTGCTTATACTCCCCGTACAGCCTTCCAAGGAGGGCTATCTGAGGCGCCGCTTCCATGAACTGGCCGTACTCCTCCACAACAAAGGCCTCAATTGGTTCCTGAAGGTTGGCCGCCTTGCTCAGGATGTTCGCGAGGGTAGCCCTTTTGGGAAACCTCTGGGCTTTTTTTCTCGTATTGAGTTCGGGAATGAGGGACCGGATGACCTCTTCCATATCTGACCGGTCCAGGATGGTGAAAGAATCTGGATATCCCAGGGCCTGAGCATGGGCCTTGAGGACCTTGAAGGCAAGTGAATGAAAGGTGCCCCCTGAAACGAACCTGCACCGTTGATCAGCAAGGCCGGCCGCGCGATCCAGCATTTCACGGGCAGCCTTTCTCGTGAAGGTCAACAGGAGGATCGACTCAGGCGGGACCCCGGATTCCACCAGGCGGGCCACCCTGTACACAAGGGTCCTGGTCTTTCCACTTCCAGCCCCCGCTATCACAAGGATCGGACCACCCAGGGCCGTCACAGCCTCCAACTGGGCCGGGTTAAGGACCTCATGGTAATTGATTTCGTGTGCCAAGGCTTCTCCTTTTAGGATTCAGTGCATAAGGGTTTGCCTCTTTCAAGGAGGGAGGTTCAGCAGATAAAGGAGCAGGGACATAAGGGCCTGCTCAGACGCCATGAAGCACCAGAATCATCTCCTTATCTGTGAGGAACTAAATAACCGGTGGGCTGGATTTAATCAAGGGGAAAGGTCTCATTTTCCGCCTCAAGGCCACAGGATTAGCCCGCAGGGGATCCCCCATGAGGTTGTCCCCATACACACTGCTTTCAGGCCTGTCAGGCGAAAAAATAAACCAGGGCTATCACCGTCACAAGGAAAAAAAGGCCCATGGGAAGCAGAAATGCCGTCAATACCCTGAGATAGGAGGTACGGTGCACTTCCCGAAGGCCGATCACCTGGATTACGACCTGCCAGATACTCCCGATCCATCCTCCCACAACGGGTACCAGGTCCCATGCCTGAGCTGCCTGAGAGTAGGCCACAACCCTGAATGTGCCCTGGAACCTCTTATCTCCCCCTCTCGTAATAAGAAGCAGCAGGTGCAGAACACCGCTGTACAGGAACATGGTGAGGGTAACAGATACAGGAACGGCCACCAGCATGACCAGGAAGATCAGACCAGCGGACAGATGGCCGAAGAGGGTATCCCCGAAAGGGAAGATCCCTGCGGACATCATCAACACCGGCCAGAAGATTCCCAACATATGACCAACAGCGCCGGCCAGGAGACCAAAGGCGAACGGCTCTCTGATCCCTTCCTCAGTGGACTGTTCCCTGAAAAAGCGTGAGGGAGAAAAAAGGGCATCCCTGAAAGTACGCCAAATCCCCTTCACAAGACCCGTTTCAGCGCGGTTTTCCCAAGGGGTCCCACCCACGAGCGTCTCTTCAGTGTTGTCTTGGCCTGATCCGTGGAGATTCCAGCCCGGTACTGCCTGTTTGTCTGGATACCGGGTCACCCTGGCCGAGGGCACGATTTCAAACTTCTGGTTACACCGGGGGCAGACCGCCCACCTGGCGCTGGCAGGTATCTTCTTCTCAGGGATTTTCTTTGAAAAATGACAGAAGGGACAGGATATTTCCGTGTTCACTTTTTCTTACCCCTGTACAGTTTGTTCAGCCTGCTGAGCTCTTTCCTGTCAGACCACCGCCTTACTCTGGCCACGAATCCCTCGGCAGGGGAGCGATCAAGGACCTCTCTCCTGAGTTTGAAGCCTTCGTCTGTTTTAAGGGCAGTCTGCAGACAGGACTTCTTATCAGGGCATTGAAGACATGTGGCCGGCGTCTCTCTGAACCCTTCCTTTCCCATAGGAAAGACCCTGTCTAAAACACCGAAACAGTCCTTTCGAGAGGTGGTCATGGGCAGAAGCAGATCTCAAATTCATTGACATGGGAACACCTAAGCATGTAGGATCCTATATTTTGAAGCAATGGTCAACCACTTAAAACATCCACACAGGAAAACGTCAAGGGGGGATCCCTATTTAGGGCGATTACTCGTAACTTCTCAAAAAATCTCGACCTGTGCGGTTAGACTTCAGCAGTTGCAGATAGGGGATCTATCCCGCCCGTGGCGGGAGTCCGTCCGTGGGGGCCTCTTTTCCAAAGGACGCAAAACCCTGTCTCATTTTATAGGGACGGCAGCATGCGCTTGAAATAGGCTGCGGGAAAGCCCCGGGAGAGAGTCTCGGTTGGAGCCTGTACGGGTCCTTGCCTGCTCCTAAGCTGTAATCCAACCAAGGGGGCGATCCACGTTCTGTGGAGTATTTTGTTGCGTCCTTTGGAAA
>DREN01000474.1 GCA_011051075.1 Deltaproteobacteria bacterium
CTCAAGTCCGTTTGGATCCTCGTAGCCCACCCGGGCATATGCGTAAAGGATGAACACGTGACCCCGTATTATCTACATGTCCGCCCTGAAACCACGGTTAGCAGGAAATTTATACTCTTGAATCATCTGTTTGCCAAATTCTATAAGAAAACGTAAACTCTCTATCCATGGCTATCCCTTTTCCTGAAAAACTGTTGCCAAGAAAGATCCTCCAGAGGATTATTCCTTTCCTGGAACCGGAAAATATCATTCTTTTGACCGGCGCAAGGCAGACAGGGGGGCATTCCTGGAGAATTTCGTTTTTACACAACCCGGTAGTGGGAGATGACCTTTACCAGAAAATACGGTCCTGGCGGAGCCACGGCAAAACGGGAGGTGGATTTTGTCTGGCAGGCCGATATTGAAAAACCTTGTCCCATTCAGGTAAGACTTCACTGCAGGTCCGGACAACCCCTGCCATCGGGGCTTAAGAGTTTCGTGGGCTCATACCGGCCTTCAAGGGCCTACATCGCCCATATGGGAGAATTCAATACGCTCAACTTCAAGGGGACGGCAGTCTTTGTCATTCCCGCATGGTCGGTTTGAAACCAGCTCCTCACGCAACCCTGCGCCCGCCCCGCACAGGCAGGGGATTACCTCAAGAAAAGGCCGCCGCAGGACAGGAGACAACACCCCTGAAATGATCAAACAGATTGATCGTACAGATCAAAATCCGCCCTTCGTTCGCTCCCTTCCTTCCCCTTTTTACTGCGTAATTCACCGCCGAAAACGTCATTTCAAATCTTATTGATAGCTCCTCCATCGGAATCCCGGGCCCAACAGCACGCCAGACAGCAGGGTCGCTGTTGAATGCAGGTTTCAGGCTGAAAATCATCCGGATTAAGCGGTACTGTACCTCGTTACGATAACGGGTGATTTCAGTCGGTTCTGTTGACCCCTCTCCTTAGGAGGGGTTGATCAGGATGTACCTGCTGAACTTAGGGTCCAGGTCGTGGAGTTCCACAAAGTCGTACTCCTCACAAAACTCCTGCCAGATACTGGTGAGGGCCTGTTTAAGGGCTGCCCCTTCCCTGGATCCGGGATCAGGGCCCGGGGTCATGAAGTCCTTTACAAAGATCTGTTCAAACCCCAACATCTGAAAGGGGGGAGATTTATCCCCCTTCCTGAGAAGCCTGAAGAACCTTGTGGCATCTTCAATGGAAACGGGTTCGAGGGAAGACTCCAGGCCCAACATCTGCCGGGCCCAGAGGGTGAAGAGGAGATTGTGGAGGGTCAGGGCCCGGTCCTGGACCTCCTCCCTGTTCACGGTGCGTGCATCTGTGAGACGAAGTAGCAGGCCGTCAAGGGCCATCAGGCCGTGCAGGATCTCAGCTACGGCATTCAACTCAGAGATCCGTTCAAAATCACGGTACTCCTCCTCCCCTTCAGGGCCGCAGTAGTAGAGGGGCTTTCTGCTCATAAGACCCGCAAGGGTGTTTCCCCGTTGTTCACCCCAGAATGAATATTCAACGGTTTCAGGATCGAACCAGCCCTCCTTGAACCAGCGTTCAGCCTCCCACTTCAGTTTCAGGGCCAGGCTGAAACCGGCCCGGAAAAGGGATATGAGCCGGTTCTTTTCCATAAGTTCCTGGGCCGCCTTGGTATCCCCCTTAGAGACCTTCTCAAGGCACAGGTTCAGATAGCCCGCGGCCTTGCGGCCGGTCTTTTTCAATATCTCCATGTCGTGGATCGGCGAGCCGTCAGCAGAGAGGATCTGGTTGCAGAGTCCGGCAAACTCAAGGCGTATCCTTTCAAGAAGATCAGGATCGGTTATCCTTGAAACGCTGTCTGTAAGCAGGGTGAAACCCTGGGAGAAATAAAAAGGGGTATAGGGGGCCAGTTCCAGGGCCTCTTTATCAGGGACGTCGCTCACCCTGTCCCGGGGGTCCTCCTGTTCGATGGCCTTCAGATCCAGTGGGGCGTAGCAGAGGAGGGCCTCCTCCCTGGGAAGGAAGCCGTGCTCGGCCATGCGGACGTTTCTGAGCCTGTACATCTCCTCTTCCAGCTCCGCCGGCAGGACCCCTGTCAGGCCCATGAGAAGGGCGTGATACCTGAGAAGGTCCTCGTGGGCCATGGTCTTGAGGATCCTCTCCAGCGTATCCCTTTCCTCCTCCCTGTTCACATTCACGTAGAAAAGCCCGTCAAGGGTAACGAACCCCTTTTCAAGGTCGTAGGCCTCATCCTCATCCCTTACCTCCACCCTGATACTTCTGAACAGGTAGAGATAGGCGAGGGACTGGCCTTCGGTGAACAGATACCTGACAAGACGCCCCGGGTCTGAGCGCTCCAGCCTCTGAAGCCACAGGAAGGTCTGGGCCAGGTCAAGGCGGTCCTTTTCCCACAACTCCATATCAAGGATATACTGCCACTGCCTCAGGGAGGCCAGGCGGAGGAGCTGTGTGCAGTCATCCCCCACCCCCTTCATAAGCCAGAAAAAATCCTCATCTGGGAGCCCCTTGATCAGGCCTCCTGGATCGGGATGCTCCAGTATCCTGTCCAGGGCCTCTTTTCCCGATAGAAGGGGAAGCTCCTTTAGGATAGAAACGTCGTGGGCCTTGAGACCGGCCTTATCCCCCTTGTCTGAACCTCTGCTCTCATTTGTCTTATCCAATAACAGGACCTCCGGATCGTAACAGGACCGTACTGACCTCCCTGCCTTCTTCTTCCCCTTCTGTTGGATGGGAATTCACATATACTCTTGACAAAATGGGGTTTGGCTGTCAAGAGTGTATTTCCACGTCGCAGGCGGAGTCCCCGCCCAGGCAGGAAGAATTTCCTCCGGATGAGACCATGAAAATAACCGGCGAGATATACCAGGTGGGTGGCGGGGGCCTCTCATCACCCGAGGACGCGGCCATATATCTGATCGACTTCAAGGGCCACGGGGCCCTTGTGGACGCCGGCTGCGGACACTTCCACGACCGGGTCATGGGGAACATCAAGGCCCGCGGTACAAAGCCCGACGCGATCCAGTATCTCCTCCTCACCCACTGCCACTACGACCATACCGGTGGCGCCGAAGATATTCGGAAGGCCACGGGCTGCCTGGTGGTAGCCCATGAACCGGACGCATCCTTTCTGGAGAAGGGGGACGATGAAGTTACCGCCGCAAGATGGTACGGTGAAAAGATGGAGCCCCTGCCCGTGGACAGGAGGCTGATCCTTCCACGTGAGGAGATACCCCTGGGGGACAGGACCTTGGAGGCCGTTCATATCCCGGGGCATTCTCCGGGTTCGGTGGTATATCTGACCGAGTCAGAGGGGCGCAGGGTCCTCTTTGGTCAGGACGTGCACGGACCCCTGGACAGCAGTCTTCTTTCAAACAGGGATGATTATCTGAGGTCCCTGGAGCTCATCATCTCCCTTGAGGCCGACATACTGTGTGAAGGCCACTACGGGATCTACAGGGGAAAGACCGAGATAGAGAACTTTGTCCGGTCTTTCATGTGAGGAACAGGGCTTGATCTACATCTCCAACATCGACTATTCA
>DREN01000472.1 GCA_011051075.1 Deltaproteobacteria bacterium
GAGTTTGACGCCCTCATCTACGACAGGGCCGGTTTTTTCAACACCCCTGACATAGTCGTAGGGGTGATGATGCTCGGTCTCGTGCTGGAATATACCAGACGGGAACAGGGTATACTCTTTTATCTCATACTCCTTCTCATGCTTTATTCTGTTTACGGGTCGATTTTCCCGGGTATATTCGGCCATCCCGGAGTCTCCTGGATCAGAGTAATCACATCTTCTTCCATTGAGATCACATTAGGTCTGTTTGGTACGTATTCCCAAACCGGGGTAGGCATTATCGCGGCATTTTTCATGTTTTTGGGCATTGCACAGGGGTTCGGTGTTCAGGAGTCCATTGTAAAGACATTCACCGGGATATTTGCCAGACGTAAAACCCTCATTCCACAAACGGCGGTGGTGACCTCAATGGCCATCGCCACCTGCAGTGGATCGGGAGCAGCGAACGCGGCCATAACCGGGCAGTACACCATACCGTTGATGAAAAGGGCAGGGTTCCCCGCCCTTCACGCCGGCGCTGTGGAGGCTTCAGCTTCCCTCGGAGGTCTGCTCATGCCCCCTGTCATGGCAATAGCCGGTTTCCTCATGGCCGACTTCATGGGAGTAACCTATTTCGAGGTGATAGCTCGAGGATTTGCGCCGGCACTCATTTTCTTTGGTATCATATCCATATCTGTTTACCTCTTTACAGCGCGTTTCATACGGGAAAGGGAAGTCTCTACAGATTTAGTAGTGGAAACCATTATCGAAAGATTCTCCAAAGTGGACGTGCTCAATACAACGATTTTCTTTGCCTTCATAGGCGTTTTGATCTTTTTGATGGGTGTGCTCTGGTACAGCGCGTCAAGCGCCGCGCTTTACATGGCGGCCGGTCTCTTTATCGCCGGCTCCTTACTCCGCATCTACCTCCACACCGGGACGTTTTCAGATAAAATGAGAGAATGGTTTCGGTGTTTGCTTCGGGCCTTAGAGTCATTTGCCCAGGTCACCGCTCCACTCATCCTCTTGTTGGCCATGTTAGGAGTGATGATAAATCTCTTCGTGGTCAGTGGATGGATGATTAAACTAATGGGGCTATTGGCCACGGTTGGAGAATACAACGTCATAGCCCTTATCGCGGTTGGGTTCGGGATCGGGGTCTTTTTAGGGCTGGGGATACCTCCGTCGGCCTGCTACATACTCTCAGCCGTGATAGTCATCCCGCCCATGACACGATTAGGCATCAACCCCTGGGTAGCTCATTTCTTCCTCTTTTTCGTAGCGGTCATATCCGAATATTCGCCACCAACCTCACTGGTAGCTGCCGTTGCCTCCCGTATTTCAGGCGCCTCCTTCATGAAGACAATGATGGTAACGCTGCAAATATCCATACCTTTTTTCTTCCTCACCTTCGCGATTTTCAACTGGGATACTTTGCTGTTGAAGCCCGGGTTATTACAATTCGGTGCCCTCGGTGTTCTGCTTGTGGGGTGCATGACAGCGGCTGTCGCCATCCACGGTAGGCTTTTTGAACGTAAAATCTATGACCTTTCCTCAAGGTTTTTAGCCGTTCTACTGGCCCTGTTTATCCTGTTTTATCCTAAGGGCATGCTTTCGGCACTGGCATTGATCCCTGCCGTAGTTATAATCGTCCTCGTGACCCTGAGGACCGAAAAAGCATCGGCAGCTTCTTAAGGATTGCCGTATCCGTTGCATACTGCTGCTGTTAGGGGCCTTCATAGTTTGAAATTTCGATCAGATTGCCGTCTGGATCCCGAAAATAGACCGACACCATGGGACCCCTTGCGCCGGTTCGGCTAACCGGGCCTTTGATCAGATTGACGCCACATGAGGCCAAATGCGTGATCACGTTGCGAATTGGCATTGACGTAATAAAGCACAGGTCAGCGGAACCTGGAGTAGGCGCCGTTGCCTTTGGATCGAACTCTTTTCCGTACTGGTGAAGATTGATCTTTTGGATCCCAAAGGAGAGGGCTCTCCTGCTGCCATGGAAGGTAGTGACCTCCATGCCAAGCATTCGCGTGTAAAACGAGCATGTTGCGTCAATATCCTTAACCGTCAAGACCAGATGGTCAATGGCTTCAACTTTCATCAATGTCTCCTTGTTTGTTGCGCATAAGGGGGGCGTGAGTTAGCAGGGCCTGACTTCGGCTGAAAGCTCCTGTTTGGGTTCAAAGGTTTATGCGACGTTCATTGCTGACCGGAAAAGGGTACTCCATATGCGTTGCCGCAGCTCGGGCAACCTGCTTACCGTAACAGCGCGCCACCACCTTAAGGGCCATATCGATCCCCGCTGAGATGCCGGCCGAAGTAAATACACGGCCATCCTCAACCACATTCTGTTCGTGCTCAACCATCACTGAGGGGAAGGATTCCCGCATCCAGTCTAAAGAGCGCCAGTGAGTGGTTGCGTGCAATCCGTCTAACAGGCCTGCGAATCCCAGGAGCATCGATCCGGTGCAGACAGAAGTCAGTATTTCAACTTCAGCGGCCCGGGAACGGAGCCATTCAAGCATAACTTCATTATTCAACTCCTTGCGTGTACCCCATCCACCTGGAACAACAAGAATGTCTAAACGGGGACAATCTTCGAATGAATATTGAGGCATGACTTTCATGCCGGCCGTTGTAGTCACGTAAGCGAGGCTTTCAGCTATTAGGAGAACTTTGAATGGTGAAGGCTCTTCCCGCCGCTTCTCCTCGTTGAGTCGAGTTACTGAAAATACCTCAAATGGTCCGCAAAAGTCGAGGACCTCAATATCATTAAAAAGGACAATACCCACACGTTTCCGATCCATTTTTTTCTCCCAGCCATCGGCCCCCATTCAGCTCAAGGTTGATCCCACTATAGACTTCCAGATAAAGATTTTGGACTGCGTTATCGGTCGAAATCGTCGACGACGTACTATGGGTGCGACTTACTCCGGTTCCTCCCTCTGGCCTTGCCAAAATCATTATCTGAAACTCTATAACCGGGTAGAGGTATTTCAGGGTCGAGCCATCCTTTGGCTGCATCCTTCATAAAGGATCCAAATACCCCGGGGGAACAGTTTCCCGAGGGGTTTAGCCTGGCGATAACCTACCAGTCCTGGTCCCCAATCCTGACCGTGGAACCTGTGCTCACGGGGAGGAGGTCCTTCCGGTGCCGAACAACTACGATGCCGGTCCAGGTCACGAAAGTGGATGGTAGAGTTGCCTTTCGATGCGAGACATTATAATATACTATCATAGAAAAATATTTTGGGGGTAGCTATTCCACGGTTCTAAATTGTCCATAGAGGTGTTATCTGTTTGATCCTGGTCCCGCCACAGGCGGGACCAGGATCAGACCTCAATGAACCCCGGTTTTCTCTTTATGGGAATGGATGGGTGTACCCCAAAAACATTATCTTAAAGGCTATATATATGCCAGAAGATCAAATCTGTTCCCGGGTTTCTGTTTCAAAGAGGCCTTAGTGGGGGGCCTTATGATTGAGATCCGTTTTCATGGCAGGGGAGGGCAGGGGGCAGTGATCGCCTCGTGGATAC
>DREN01000276.1 GCA_011051075.1 Deltaproteobacteria bacterium
GCCCCCGTCATAGCTCATGAAAGGGAACATGAAGGAGGAAACCGGGTAAAGCCATACTGAGAAACGGCCTCTCGGGGTGGATGAACAAAAACCCTTGGCCGCTTCAACTTGTAACCTTTTAATCTATCTTGTCTCTTGAATGAACAGCAAATCAAGGAGATGATAAAATGACAAAGGAAATATCCAGAAGATCGTTTCTTAAAGGCGGCCTGGCAGCAGCGGGCGCGGTGGCGGCCTCATCTCTTCCCCTTCCCGCCGCCGTAAAAGGTGCGACTGGTGAGGAACTGGCCACACTCATCGATATCAGGAAGTGCATAGGATGCGAGGCGTGCGTGGAAGCCTGCCAGGAGGTAAACGAACCCAAGTTCCCTGAACCGAAAAAGCCCTTTCCCAAGATGTATCCCAGCAGGGTCAAGGTATCTGACTGGTCCGACAAGAGGGATGTGACAGACCGGTTGACCCCCTATAACTGGGTGTTCATCCAGGAGGCCACGGTGACGGTGAACGGTGAGGAGGAGACCTTCACATTCCCGAGGCGGTGTATGCACTGCCAGAACCCCCCCTGTGCGGATCTCTGCCCGTGGGGTGCGGCAAGAAAGCTTAAGAACGGGATCACCAGGATTGACTCAGACATCTGTCTCGGCGGATCCAAGTGCAAGGCGGTCTGCCCCTGGCATATCCCGCAGCGCCAGACCGGTGTGGGACTCTACCTGGACATCCTCCCCAACTTTGCGGGAAACGGGGTCATGTACAAATGCGACCGGTGCTACAACAGGATTGAAAAGGGTGAGATACCGGCCTGCATCGAGGCATGTCCTGAGGGTGTGCAGAAGATAGGACCCAGGGATGAAATAGTTAAAGAGGCCCATGCCATTGCAAAGGAAATCAACGGCTACATATATGGTGAAAAGGAGAATGGCGGAACCAACACAATCTACGTATCGCCTGTCCCTTTTGAAGAGCTTAACAAAACCATAGAAAAAGGCCCTGGAAGGCCGGGATTGCAGCCTGTAAAGGATTCCATGGCCCACGCCGACAACCTTGCAAAGGCCATGATAATCGCACCCGTTGCCGGCATTGCAGCTGCGGCCGGAAAATTTTACTCCACCTCAAAAAAAATGACCCGCTCTGAGGAGGGAAAAAAATGAAATCAGATACCTACCCGTTAACAGCAGGGAAGAAAGGGATCAAGACACTGTATATCCTGACCTTTATAGTGATGGCATTTACAGGTTTCGGTCAGATGCCCATCTTCAAACGTTACTACATCTCAGATATCCCCGGCATGGCCTGGTCAGCAGATTTTTACGCAACCCACTATATCCACTATATGGGGGCGATCCTGCTCCTCGGGCTCCTGGCCTACTGCATTATCGACTATTTCCTTTCAGGCAGACGTCAATACAGGTTGACCGCCTCGGGCTACGTGAGGATCCTGCTCTTGGCCGGGATCGTCATAACGGGGATCTTCAGGGTCCTCAAGAACCTGCCCCACGTGGTTTTTTCGCCTAACTTCACGCTGTTCATCGACATCTCTCACCTGGGTTTCATGATGTTCTACCTTATGGCGGCCCTCCTCTTCCTGATTACCAAGTCAGGATGGATACGGGCGACCTCGGATTGATGATTGATGACCTTGACGTTTAAAGGGTGACTTTTTCACCACAAAGACCGCTGAGCACGCAGAGAAAAACTAACAATACATTAAGCCGTTCACGGTTGAAAAGGCTGTAAACCGTAAACTCTGAACGGTTACAAGTTTTCGACCTGCGCGGTTATCCTTAGTCCGTGGGGCCTCTTTTCCAAAGGACGCAACAAAATATTCCACAGAACATAGAACGTCCCCCAGGAAATGTCCGCCCGGTTTTTGTTGATTTCATCTTTTACCTTGTGCCCATCCACAAATGGACTTTGGGCACTGTTAATTTCGAGTCCGGAAATGGCAATTTTTGTCCGCGATCCTCTTGGACTTCCCGGTTTCTGAAGGTCAAGGCTTCCGGAAACCCGCTTGGAAGCAACGTGGCTTGATCACCGCAACACGGTGCGAAGGAATCAAGAGCTTACGTGGAGACGCATCACGCCAACGGGGGGACCAAAGGCATCCCGCGGACTTGTCAACCCCTGTTAGCGGCAACATCTCCTTCGGGAGGATTACATGCCAAGGTAGGCGGAGCGAACGTAGGGGTCTTCCAACAGTTCTCTTCCCAACCCTTCCCGGGTAACCCTTCCGGTTTCCATGACATAGGCACGACGCGCCAAGCGCAAGGCGTGCTCTGCGTTCTGCTCGACCAACAGGATAGCAAGGCCTTGGAGATTGATCTCAAATATTGTCTTGAAAAGTTCGGACACCAACAGGGGGGCCAATCCCAAGGAGGGCTCATCCATCATAAGCAGTACTGGTTTGGCCATGAGACCCCTTCCGATTGCCAGCATCTGCTGCTCTCCCCCGGAAAGAGTGTGAGCCTTTTGCTGCCTCCGTTTTTCAAGTACGGGAAAGAGTGAGAATATCCATTCAAGGCTCTGCTTCCGAAAGACCCGGGCCCTGCGGGGATAGGCCCCCAGTTCCAGGTTCTCCATGATACTCATTTGGGGAAAAAGGCGGCGTTCCTCCGGGACCAGACATAATCCCCTGTCAACCACCTCATGGGCCCTCAGGTCTCCAACGGCCTCGTCCTGGAACCTGACCTGGCCAGAGGCCGGGCGTATCAGCCCCTGGGAGGTCTTTATGGCCGTGCTCTTGCCCGCTCCATTAGACCCCAGCAGTGTGACGATCTCGCCCTCCCTAACCTCAAAGGTGACGTCCCACAGGGCCTGAATGGATCCGTAAAACACGCTTATACCCGCGACCTCAAGCATCCGGCTTCTCCTCCTTCTCCTCAGCTCCTTCGACCCTGCCGATGTAGGCATCTACCACCTTGGGGTCCCTGACCACCTCTTCAGGGGTTCCACCGGCTATCTGAACCCCATAGTTCAGGACCGACACCTTATCACAGAGCTCCATGACCACCTTCAGGATGTGCTCTATCATCACGATTGTCACCCCATTGGCCCTGATCTGCTCAATGGTTTCAACAATTTTCCCCACCTCCGTGGGGTTCAGGCCCGATACCACCTCGTCCAGGAGAAGGATTTCAGGCGAGGTAGCCAGGGCGCGCGCGATTTCCAGGTGCTTCTTTTCCACCAGGGTAAGCGCCTCGGCGGGACTGTTCATTTTTGCGCCCAGTCCCACAAACTCCAGTATCCTTATCGCATCTTCTACTCGCTCGGCCCTTGACTGCCGGCGGGATTTCCCAAAACCCAAGCCTATGAGCACGTTCTCCACGGCGGTGAGCGAGTTAAACGGACGGACGAGCTGGTAAGTACGGGCAATCCCCATGCGGCATACACGGGCCGGACCGAGCCCTGAGATCTTCCTTCCCTTGAAAATCACGTCCCCTGATGTGGGCCGCATGGCCCCTGAAATAATGTTGAACATGGTGGTTTTTCCGGCACCGTTAGGGCCGATAATGCCCATTATCATACCC
>DREN01000428.1 GCA_011051075.1 Deltaproteobacteria bacterium
GTAAAGAATGTTTGTCAATAAAAAATCAGTGCTTTTATGACAACAGGTCTTTCATCTGGGTCCGGCCCTCAAATGCCCATTCATATGGGGATGATCCGGCTGGCGCCATTTTAATGCTGGCAAACCGGGAGTAAAGAGACGGGACATTTCTAAGCAACTACCCTAACGTGGGAAAGGAGGCGAAAAATAATGCCGGAATCAGTAGAAGCCATCAGTCAGGCAGTGAACGTTACGGCTGAAAGGGAGGGAAAGCACCTGACCTTCAGCCTGGCCGGCAAGCCCCTGGATAAGATGCTGAAAAACGACTCTGCCGCAGGGATAGTCACCAGGATGATTGAAACCGGAAAGGCCCCCCGGAGCCCTGGAAGAGGAGATCACGGGGTAGCGTTTCTTTAAGAGAGCGGTCACAAAACGGTTGTAGGCGCTTTTAACCTGGTGTCCATCTCATCCTTTAAGGGCCTCCTGCCAGCGCCCGACGATCCTTTCCGCACTCAACTGCCCCAGGCCGTTCAGCCTGAGAAAGCCAGGGATCTCATGCTGGTTTCCCTGGTGCCACCAGCCTTTCAGTATTCCGCCCGCCTCCGGCCTGAACATCCAGTGGCGGCCCAGTGTCTCCCTGAGATGGGCCTCCATTATGGACTCGGTGAGCCATCCGAGGATATAGTCTAGACTGTAGAGTTCAGGAACCAGATCGAACAGGTGACTTTCTGGTTGATAATAAAAACCAGTGTAGCGGGCCATGATCTCCGCGTAAGGCTCTCCGTCTGACAGGTCCCCGGTTGAAAACATCCTGTACTCGGCCAGGAACTTGGCGGCATACCGCCTGAACAGGGCGAGATCCTTGAGGGCCTTGGAGCGGGAGAGTTCTTGGGCTGTGCCGGGATATAGACCCAGGTAATCCTGCAGAAAGGGTGTGGAAAGGGTCAGGTTCTGGTTGAGAAACGCGAATGCCTCGGACAGGCCAAAAGATGTTGCAAGATCCCGCTTAAGAGCGGGGAGTTCAGGGGAAGTGAAAACTGCCGACAATCCATGCCCCAACTCATGCCACAGTGTCTCCAGATCGACCCATCCCCCCTCCGGCTGCATCAGCACGTAGACCTCTTCAGGCACCTGCAGGATAAAGCAGATGGCCTGTGAGCTTTTACCCCTTTCCCGTCCTATCTCCAGGTTGAGTCCTGGGGTACTTGCAAGGTCTATGTCCCAGTATTCAAAAAAGGTGGTCAGTTCGGAAACCGCCTTTTCCGGGAAAAGATGATCCAGGTGGCCCAGGCCCAGGATATTGATGGCGTCAAAACGGGTGAGTCCATCAAGGGGGCGGTTGAATCTCTTTCTGCACCAATGGTCCATGGCAGGAAAGTAGATGTCATCGGTCTCCGCAAGGAGATCTTCCAGGAGTCTGTGATAGTAGGTGTAGTCAAGCCCCTTTTTTTCACGGCAGTAGCCAATGTAATCGTCGAAGCTCAGCTCTTCGGTCAGGATCCTGAGGAGAATTCTCCAGTGGTTCAGGGCAAAGGGCTTAAGGAATTTGCATAAGGGGCCGGTCTCCTTCTGCAGGGCCTGTCTCTGTCGGTAGGAGCTCTGCTTCTGGCAGAACGAAATGATATCTTTGAAATAGATCTTCCGGCCGTTCACATGGGCCGCGGCCCCCTTCATCCAGGTGCGCATCTCGGTCTCGTGGGGGAGGAGGGCCCGCTGCAGGTAGTGATCAATAAGTGCGTGTTTCAGCCTGATCCTGTCGGAGCCATGAGCGAGATCTTCGATACGTCTCAGTGTGTCAAGACCTATGAAACCGTCATACTCGTCGTAGATTCGATAGGGTTCAAAGGGGGCCCTGTCCCCTTTCCACATGGCAAGGGCCTGGAGCTTCCACCGGTAGTTCAGGTGATGAAGTACGTTTTCTATGTGTGACAGCTCTGGGTGTTTTTTCACGAAGTCCCCCGGTGTGGCGGTTAGGTTTCAAATCATGACACAACCGCCAAGGATCAGCTGCGGCCGTCAGCAGGGCCTACCCTGATGCAGCTCGTTGAGAGGCCTTATCAGAGATGGCCCGTTTGGTGAGAATTGGGTAATGCTTTCCCTGACACTGTAACCCGCGTAGCGCAGCTTATCTCAGGTGGGTTACACATCCTGCTTTTCGCGTCCAGGTCCCATCGTTTCCCGATACCGATTGTCCTGCTATACTATTTTAGGAAAATATTTTGGGGCAGCTATCCCACGGCCCTAAAATCGTCCGCGGAGGTGTTATCTGATTGATCCTGGATGCTTGATGAAAAAAGGGGTGATTCCTCACAGATATCCAAAAATCAATACCCAGTACCCAGTATCCAGTCCCGCCTGTGGCGGGACCAGTATCCCGGCTCAATGAACCTCGGTTTTCTCTTTATGGCAATGGATAGGCGTACCCAAAAACATTATCTTAAAGGCTATACCTCTGTCAAAGGAATCTGGCGCTGCGGGCATGAACGTAATCCCCTATTTTTCTCATGCGGTCCAGTTCCTCCGGGCTTAAAGGACCCAGGTCCAGGGTCCTCAATGCCTCCCTCATCTGGGCCTCATCCCGCGGGCCGCACATGCACACATCCACCCCCGGGTTTGAAAGCACGAACCTGTAGCAGTGGCTGGCAGATGGAGGGTCCTCACCCGGGGGCATCTTCTTGGGGTTCAGGAGCTGAGCCCAGCGTGTGGCAGTGTATGAGACGATTCCGGGCCTGTCCGGACCCTGAACATGGGGAAAGATCTCTTTTTCAGCGCCCCTGTGGGCCGCGTTATACCTGACGTGAAAGAGATCAAACAGCCCTGATTCCGCAAGGCGGGGAAAGAGAGATCGATTGTGGCCGGAAAGGCCCAAGAAGCGAAAGAGACCCCTGTCCCTCATTGTAGCGGCCTGATCAATTATCCTTTTTGAGGGGGGTCTGTTGTACCAGCCCAGAATGAGTATGTCCGCGTGATCCAGCCCCAGGGATTTGAGGGCCTTTTCAAAAAAGCTCTTCATCAGGGAGGCCGAGCGGGAGTAGCTCTGAACCACGATGACCATATCCTCCCGCCTTCCCCTTGCACACAGGTGTCTTATGGCATCCCGCATCCCCCTCTTCCTGAGAGAGCCCCAGTAGAAGTAGTTGCAGCCCCTGTCAAAGGCCTCCTCAAAGGCAGAGGCAGGCGCGCCAAAGCTGGAGGCGACCCCGAAGGGGCCGACCTTCAGTCCGGTTCTGCCTAAAACCCTTGTTTTTTCAAAAGCCATTGTTCCCTCAGTCTCCCTTCAGTCCCATCGGTATTTCTATCACAAAATCAGAGAAAATCAAATCATCAAGCCGGGTCAAGTCGGGGGACGTCCTTAAATACTAAAATAACTCAACCCTCCAGATGACAACCTTCCTTTTTCGCTATCTTCTCTCCTCTTTTTACTGCACAACTCACCCCAGCAAGTGTCATGTCAAGTCTTTTTGACAAATCCGCCATTGGAATCCTGAGTTCAA
>DREN01000332.1 GCA_011051075.1 Deltaproteobacteria bacterium
GGGTATCCCGCCGTGGCGGGACTGGATGCAGGATGCAGGATGGGGGGTTGAAAGACCCGGGCAATCAGCCGATGGAGTCTAAGAGTTGAGCTACATCCACCAGGCATTGAAAAAGGCACAGATAGAGAGGGGTGACCGTTCAGAAGAGTATGCCAGGAAAAGAGCCCCGGCCACAGGAAAATCCCGGGGCGCCCGAAGGGTGATCCTGATACTCACCCTGTTCCTGACAATCCTTTTGCTTGCTTTTCTGGCCTATTCGTGGTTGGATTCACCTGTCCCTCAGATGGAGAGGGTTGCTCCTCCGAAACGGGCTGAGCTGGAGGGACCGGCCCCGCTTACAGGGCAGAAACGGGCCCCTGACGCGGAAGAGATCTACCTGCGCGGCAGGAAACTGCATAAGGAGGGCCACCTGAATCGGGCAAAGGCCTGGTATGAAAGGGCGCTTGAGGCCGATCCCGGCCACGTTCCCGCCCTGAACAACATAGGTGTGCTCCTGATGAGGGAGAAGGACTTTGCCGCTGCCCGCGCCAGGTTTGAAAAGGCCATCCGCCTGAGGCCCTCATTTGTGGATCCATACTATAACCTGGCCTGCCTTTTTGCCCTCACGGCCCGGCCAAAGGAGGCCCTCAGGTATCTCAAGAGGGCGGTCTCCATTAACCCGGAGGTCAAGGCGTGGGCCAGGGAAGACGCGGATCTTAAAGGGCTGCGCGGTCACCCGGGCTTCAGGGATATTGCCGAGTAAGAATTGAGGGATACTGTATATCCCGCTGTCGCGGGACTGGATAAAGGATGTTCGTTAAGTTCCTTGCGCCTTACGCCTTGAGCCTTGCGCCTCCGACATAAATGACCTATGCGCTGTCTGCTAAATAGATACCTTCAACATCTCCTCGGGGCCGCCGTGTTCCTGATCATGGCCTTCTCGCCCGTGGAAGGGGCCAGGATCACAGGGGATAAGGGGGTAACACCCGTGGCCCCCGAACCTTCCCAGAAGCCTGCGGAGACGGCTTCTCCCATCTCCCCCTCACCTGCCACTCCGGCAACAAGGCCCGTTACTGTAAAAAACAGGGAACGCGTCCCCGTCCAGGGAACGGACCCGACCGGCCCCAAAAGAGAAGCGCCGGCAGAGGCCCCCACCCGGGTCCGAGCAATCACTGATAAGGGGGGGGCTAAGGGGGAACCCGAGGATTCCTACGTAACCATCGACTTTGATAATGTAGATATCCCTGTATTTATCAAGTTCATAAGTGAACTGACCGGAAGGAACTTTGTCATAGACAAGGCCGTAAGGGGCAAGGTCACCATTGTCTCTCCCAACAAGATCTCAAAGGATGAGGCCTATAAGGTATTTGAATCGGTATTAGAGGTGCATGGGTACACCACCATTCCCGCCGGTGCCATAACAAAGGTAGTTCCGGCGGTAAGCGCCAGGTCCAAGAGCGTGGAGACGCGCCTGAGGGAGGAGGCCACAGGGCCTGAGGACAAGGTCATAACCCAGCTCATACCCCTCAGGTATGCCGATCCTGAAGACCTTAAAAAACTCTTTACACCCCTGATATCCAAGAGCAGTGTAATCGTCTCCTACCCTCCCACACGCACCCTGATCGTCACCGATGTCCTTTCCAATATCAGACGGCTCCTGAGCATCACCAGGGCCATCGATGTGGAAGGTGTGGGAGAAGAGATCTCTGTAATACCGCTTGAATACGCAACGGCCACTGTCCTTGCCAAATCCCTGTCCACGGTGTTTCAGAAGAGGGCCTTGAAATCAAAGGGCGCTCTCCGGAATCAGATATCCGTTAAGGTGGTCCCGGATGAGAGGACCAACTCCCTGATACTGCTCGCATCCGAAGATAGTACCGCAAAAATAAAGGAGCTTGTGAGACTCCTTGACAAGGAACCGCCCCACGGCGAGGGAGACATCCGCGTTTACTACCTGCAGCATGCAAACGCCGAAGACCTGACCAAGGTCCTCACATCCCTTCCCTCAAAACAGGGGGCTGAAACCAAGAAAGGCAAGGCCCATCTCATATCAAAAGAGACCCGTATTGTGGCCGATAAGGCCACCAACTCCCTGGTCATCATGGCCGGCAAGGATGACTACCGGGTCCTGGAAGAGGTCATAAGGAAACTGGATATCCCGAGGCTAATGGTCTATATCGAGGCGCTGATCATGGAAGTGAACGTGGATAAGGACTTCAGTCTCGGGGTGGAATGGCAGGGGATCAAGACGTTTACCTACGATGGAAAAAAGGGGGGAGCTTTTGCCGGATCCAGTGCTGACGGCTTCTCCAAGGTGGGTAAGGCCATCGGAGGGGCCCTTGTCCCGGGCTTTTCCCTGGGTGTCATAGGGGAGGTAATTGAGATAGGGGGGGTCGAGTTTCCCAACCTGGCTGCCGTGGCCCACGCGTACCAGCAGGATACGGCGGTTCATATCCTTTCAACCCCACAGATCCTCACCACGGATAACGAAGAGGCCGAGATCATGGTGGGCAAAAACATCCCCTATCTGGTCAGACAGGAGACATCGGAGGCCAGGCTGGACTACAGCAGCTACGAGTACAAGGACGTGGGGGTAACCCTGAAGGTGACGCCCCAGATCAGTCAGGAGCGTTTCGTCCGTCTCAAGATCTTCCAGGAAGTAACAAGGCTGGTCCACACCATAGCATCGGTTCAGGGTCGACCCGAGACCCACAAGCGCCTGGCCCAGACCACGGTTATCGTGAAGGATGCCAATACGGTTGTGATCGGGGGCCTGATAGGAGACGATACCACCCATATCGATTATCAGGTGCCCTGCCTGGGAAGCATCCCACTGATCGGCTGGTTTTTCAGATCCACCTCCAAGAGGCTGGAAAAAACCAACCTCTTTGTATTCCTGACCCCCCACATCATCCAGAACCCTTCCGAGGCCGAGAAGGTCTATCATGACAAAAAGGACCAGATCGAAACCATCAAGGAGGGGGTTATCAAGATGTATAAAAGGGGAAGGAAGGCCCCTTAGAAGGTATGAAAGGCGCTGGTCCTGGTGGGGGACCAATCGAGGTGAAGGTCTCAGGTTGTCCCGCGGAAAAACAGGATTTTACATTCGATCATAACCAACAATCATAAATCAACAATCATAAATCCAAAGGACCCATGCGACATCGGATGATCGGCCAGATACTGATGGAAACAGCCTCCCTTTCGGAGAGGGCACTGGATCATGCCCTGAAGATCCAGGAGGAAAAGGGTGGACGCATAGGTGAAATCCTGATGGGACAGGGGGCCATTACCGAGGCAGAGCTCCTTTCCGCCCTGGGCGTGCAGTTCAGCATACCGGTCCTCGAGACCCTGCCTACCCGGGATCTGGACACATCATTTGCCGGGGAGGTACCCATACAGTTTCTCAGAAAGTACAGGATGGCCCCCGTGGTGACCGGCAACAACGCCAGGCTGGTGGCCATCAACGACCCGCTCCAGTTTCAACC